>CAZUFQ010000629.1:0-4665 GCA_964618735.1 uncultured Enterobacteriaceae bacterium | reverse complement strand
TCTATCATTCCTCTTCGCTCCTGACAAACTTCCCGCCACTCCTCTGTACGGTTACGCCTTCCCCTCCAGAATCAACAAATCCGGGACATTGCGGACCGTGACTCAGCCACCTAGGGGACTCCCTGCACGACCCGACCGGCCCTCACCTGCGCGTTCCGCTCTCGAGACTCAGGTCCCCGAAGACAGGCCTGCCAAAAAACGGCGATATAGCTGCGCTCCACCACCGCCCCCTGGCGAAGAAGCTCCAGCGAGAGCGCTCCGTGCAGCTTTTGGAGATTGTACCACGGCACCCCCGGATAGATGTGGTGCCCGATGTGGTAGTTGATGTTATTCCAAAAGAAACGATGCGCCTGATTGCTCAGGACCGTGCGCGTCCCGAGCAGTTGCCCTGCCTCCCACGGCGTGTCGTAGTGTTCAGTGATGAACCGCATACTGTTCAAGAGAGAAAAAATATACCCTGGAATAAGCCAGAGTTTGAGGAAGCGATCCAGCACTCCCCATTGCCTTGTCCAGAGAATAAGCCCCGTATAGAGCACCACTCGCAGCAGCAGTTCTGCACAATGGATCGCCAGCTTCTTTCCGTGCAGCTTCTGTAAGGGATACAGCACGACGAACTGCACAATGGTCAGGACTCCACCGAGGAAGACATACGCATAAAACAGGAGGAAATCGGCCACAGTCCGCTCCCCCATTGTAAAGGCATCGGGATCCTTGGGACTCCGATTGTATCGATGATGCTCAAGATGATCGGCCTGAAAGGCCGTGAAAGTGATGAAGAGCGGAAGGGTAGAGAACATCCCAAACGCCCAGTTCTTCCAGCGCGCCTTGAAAAGTACCCCATGTGCGCAGTCATGCATAAACGTGACAATGCTCATCCACAGGTAGCCCATCACCCCATACGTGAGCCCTGCCAGCCAGGGATTGGAGGTGGTCCAAGCCACATATCCAGAGCCAAGAAGGAGCCCATAGAAAAGTGGGATCTTGAGATTGTGATACCCCCCATGACGGTACAATCCTTGTAACACTGCGGGAGAAAGCTTATCCGTGGTGGCCGTATGATCCATTTATCTCCTCCAGTCTCAAGCTCAACGCGATCTTGCAGCACACCAGCGACAGGCATGTCACACAGCGGAACGCCGCGCTTGGCAGCGTTCCGCTGTTGGGTGAACAATCGGCGTGCTTGCGTTCATATTCCTTCACCTGCCTCTACACGACAAGAATTTTTTTCCAGAAGACTTCGGCGCTCAGACCACTGCGGTCCCCGACATAAAAGGTGAAGATTTGACGAGTTGGGGCGTCCATGGCAATCCAGGCCCAGTGTCGATTCACTTTCCTCTTTACAAAGCTCCCAAGCTCGGCGAGTTCGGTTTCTAGCCGCTGCAGAAGCACCGCTGGCATGCCGCGCATTCGCTCGACTTGGAGATGTTCTGAGGCCGTCCTGCACCACACGCCTATAAACTATAAGAGCCCCTAGCTCGGCGGTAAGGATTAAGTTTTCTAGCGTGAGCACAAAGGCTCGGCCACACACTTTGCAGCGGTAAGTTTGCTTACCAGTGTGGATACGTCTGCTTCTCTTGTCCCATCTTGATCTACATTGAAGATACGTTTCTCGAGGCACCACCGGGTTCTCTTCCGGCTCCTCTGTTCGACTTTCATCCTTTGACCAAAGTAACATGAACTTTCCGAGAGCCTTATTTGGATAGCACTACCGCCCTGCTTGCTTCGCTCTCATACTCAGGAACCCCGAGAAACAGCGGGAGTACGGTCAGTGTGGCCAGCAACACCGTCCCGATCGCGATAATGAGTAGAAGGCCCATACTAAAAACACCGTAGTGTCGAGCGAGCAGGAGGCTGCCAAAGCCAACGAGCGAATCCAGGGAGTACAGCGCGATTGCTTGTCCCGTGCTTTCACCGATGAGCATCCAGCCCGGCTGCGTCCCTTCACGAGCACGGCGAATAAGATTAATCCCACCATCAACACCGACCCCGATGAGGAGCGGAACCGCGATTAGGTTGGCCAGGTTAAAGCGGAGCTCACACAACCACATGAGGCCCGCCGTCCACAGCACCCCACAGACGACGGGAATGAGTGCTCGTAGCGTATCGCTCACTCGCCGTACCGCCATGAAGGTCACCACAAGCACCGCCAGGGTGGCATACAACGCCCCTGTCGCATACCCATTCTTAATGGCGCGAATCGACTCATAGCCGATCACGGGATTGCCGGTGACGTCGGGATCTATCTGTCGCAACTGACTGACAAACTCCCGCAGCGGCTCCCCATCCCAAATGTTATGGCGCGGGTAGATCTGGAGGAGAAAAAGGAATCCATCACTACTCACAAAACGTGAACGTAATGGAGCTGGCACATCGGCTAGGGTAATTGGGCCAGCAGGATGCAGATTACCCTGCAATAAGGACCAATCATCGGCAAGCTCTTGGAAGAGGAGAGTCTGCAACCGTTCCAGTGCAGCGACTGCCTGTGCCTGCGGCAATGAGGTCAGGGAGGTGAGCACCTGCGAGAGCACACCTCGTACAGCCACCCACTCTTGCCCGGAAGGCTTCTTGTGAACCTCCCCTGTCTCCTTGTCTCCGTGCAGCTTGAATGCCAGCCCCTCCAACGTATGGGTGAGCTCGGCGACATCGACAGGGAGAGGAGAGGGCAACATTGTAGGCAGCCCTGCAAAAGACGAGGCCAGCGTTTGCACCAAACTAAGGCGTTCTTCCTGATGGTCAGGCACGAGCGAAGCAATGGTCTCTACCTTTTCCACACTCGGCAGCGCCGCAAAGCGCGCAGCCTTCTGTTTCACCTCCCCAAGTAAAGGCGCCGTCGCCAAAGCATACCAGGATGAGCGCCCCGCAGCGTTAATAAGGCGTAGCTCCCAGAGCACGGATTCTGTACCACGCGCCTGCAAGTGCAGTAAATTGTAGTCAAAGGTTAATGTCGGAAGAGCGAACAGACAGCCCACACTGATCCCACCCGCCGTGAGCAGCACAGATCGCCGCCAGCGGTGAATCAATCGCCCCCACCAGGCAAAGGCGCGTGCTACCGTGGTCTCACGCCGAACAGCTTTTCGCCACGGCCGGTTGCGTTCCGTCAATGTCAACAATGCTGGCAACAGGGTGAGTGCGGCGAACAACAATAGGAGCACTCCAGTTCCAGCGATGAAGCCTAACTCCTGCACCCCACGGAAATCCGCTAACATCATGACAAAAAACGCAAGGGCGGTCGTCCCTGCCCCAGCGATCAAACTGGGGACTGTGCGCACGAAGGTCGTCTGCAAGGCGATAAGCCACGATTGTCCGAGATCACGTTCTTCCTCATAGCGCGTCGTGAAGTAGACTCCATAGGCGTCACACAGACCTATTAAAATCGGCGCGACATACACCGACAGGATCGTGACATGGCCCACAAGAAGGGTGAGGACTCCGGCCGTCCACATTAACCCAATGATCACAGATAAGGCGATAAACAGCGGACGGCGGATGCTACGAAAGAACAACATATACAAGAGCGTCACCCCGGCAAGCGCCACTAAGGTGGCGGTCCCGGTATCCGCCTCTGCGGCGAGCAGCTCATCACTCCCTAGAGCTGTGTCTCCCGTCACGCCGGCTTGCACCTGAGGAAACGAGGCCCGCAATGAAGCGATGTGTTTGCGAACAATCGCAATGACCTCTTTGTTATCAGTAAAATCATCGTCATGCTTGCTGAGTTCGACTAAAAGATAGACAAAGCGTTTGTCCTCAGACACCAAGAAGCCATCGTTAGTCAGTTCGTCATTGCCAAAGAACTCCGCCCAGGGAGATTGATAGTGGAAGTCGGCCGAAACGAGCGCGCTCTCCATTTGGTTGAGTAACTTCCTGAGAAAGACCAGACTGAGCGACTCGTGCTCCGTTGTTTCTGTGGCTCCTTCCAATCCCAGCAACCCGCTCGTGAAGTGTGAGGCCATGGCAGCGCTCAACTGTTTGTTGATAGCAGTGAATAAGGTATTCAGGCCTGGCGCGGTGGCGATAGCATGTAGCACTTCTTGTGCATCCGCGATGTTTGCGTGGAGAAGGCGCAGCTCAGGTGCAGATAAGAGCAACAGCTTTTTCCCCTCGAGCGAAGCCGTGTCAATATGATCCAGCACCTCCGACACGTACTCGGCATCGGCTCGCAGTTCCTCTCCTAAACGGAGCACGAACGCCTTCGTCGTATCGAGGTCTGGACTCTCGGCAACAACTACGACTTGGTCGAGCCCATGGAACGCGTTGGCATAGAGATCGTCAAGTTGTAGATAGGGTTTCTCGGAAGCAATGAGGTCATTGCGACCCGTCAAGAATTCAACGTGCTGCACGGCGTACCACACCGAGACCACGCCGAACAACACACTGAGTGTCACCACTGTTTTGGCCGCAGTAGTTACGACGCGGCTCCACCCCCCCAACAATCCACGTACACCTATGGCGCTCATGACTGTCGCTCTCTCCGTGTTTTCGGCCAGCATTACTCTCTAGGCGAGATGCACGGCCGGGAACGGCAGCATTTAACTAGCTCAGATGACAATGTTGTCAGGAGAGTATTGGATGTCAAATGACGTCCTCCCGGGACCGGCGTATCCCCCGTAACTCATTCATCGGTCCGACTTAGTGCCTAATGGAGCGCGACCCACGAAATGACCCACC
>CAZUFQ010000628.1:1457-4671 GCA_964618735.1 uncultured Enterobacteriaceae bacterium | reverse complement strand
AACGAACGGTCGTGACCGAGAAACTGCGCAGAAGATGGTCGCGCGGGCCGTTGCCAACGCGACAGAGCGCGGTATACTGCAAGGCGTCGCCGGGCTGGATGAAAGTGGGCTGTCCAAAGCGTTCTGTCGCATGGACGGCGCCGCACTGGTCAGCATCGAAGTGTCACAAAACAAGGCGTACACCGCCCTCTTTGGCATGCCCTCGGCTGATTTTTACAATTTCATCAAGGATGATCCAGCCTTGTTGGCCGGGGTCCCCCATATCTCGCGCATCGCCCTCTTTGGCGGTGGTTTACCTATTCGCGCGGGCGATCGAGTCGTCGGAGGGATTGGCGTCAGCGGCGGCTCAGTTGAGCAGGATGTGGCCTGTGCGCAAGCCGGACTCGATATGCTCAAGGGCTCGTAAAAGGCAACCGTATCGAGACAGATAAAGGAGAAAGACAACATGCGCCTCAGGTACTTCACCACCTCGCTCTAAATCTGAACCATAAGAAGAACTTGGGGCGTTTATTACCCAGATTCCGATTCAACAGCAGAAACCAAAGTAAAGCTGTCGCAGGGGAAAGATAGGGAAGGGAGGCGCATGGAATTTTGTACGTTCGTCACGGCCACAGCTGGATTTAGGGATGACTTGTAGGCTACGTTTTGGGTGCTGCAATGAATCACCAGCATTGTAAGCCAGCGTATGTGATGAATTACACGTTTCTCTCCTTTTTTCTCGCGCTAAGTTTGTTTCTCGGCATACTGCTCTGTCTAGAGATCGGCAGGCGGATCGGGGTCCGGCGCATCGCACAAGGGGCGGAGAAAGCATCGGCAGGGGTGGGCACGATCGAAGGGGCTATTTTCGGGCTGTTGGGACTGCTCGTCGCCTTCACTTTCTCAGGTGCGAGCACCCGGTTCGACACGCGACGGCAACTGATTGTTGAGGAAACCAACGCTATTGGCACTGCGTACTTGCGGCTTGACCTGCTTTTAGCTGAGGCGCAACCTGAGCTTCGAGAGCGTTTCCGTCAGTATGTGGATGCGCGTCTGGAGGTCTATCGCAAGCTTCCAGACCTGGCAGCGGCAAAAGAGGCATTAGCTAAAGTCACGCAAGCGCAAGGAGAGATCTGGCGCAAAGCTGTCGCCGCTTGCCAGGCAGCGGCGACGCCACAGGCGACGATGCTGCTTCTACCTGCGCTCAACGCCATGATCGATATCACGACTACTCGCACGATGGCGGTCCAGCTGCACCCTCCAATAGTTGTCTTCATAATGCTCTTTGGGCTAGCACTGGCCGGAGCCCTGCTGGCCGGCTACGGCATGGCAAGCCCCGCCTCACGCAGTTGGCTCCACATGTTTGCTTTCGCCACCGCCATGGCGATCGCCGTCTACGTCATTCTTGACCTGGAGTATCCACGCTTGGGGTTGATCCGGGTTGACGCCTTTGACCAAGCTCTGGTAGACCTCCGGAACAGCATGCAATAGCACCACGAAGTGAAACTGAACGGTAGGGAGACTCTCTAACCACGGAAATGAAAAGAAGCAAAAAGAGCAGAAATCTCTCAACTAAACTACAATCTGAACCGACAATAGAGCCTTCAGCTGATCTCCCTTTTCAACTAGGGTATCCCAATCATAAAAAATAAAATTTCACGCAGGAGGAAGGTGAATGTGGGAAAGAGACGAGTATTGCTGAAAAGAAGGGTCTGTGTGACGGCTACTCTTCTACTCATCGCGAGTGTCGCAGGCTGCGCCAAGACCGTAGTGAAGCCGCAATATGAACAACGGGCTGCTGAATCGGCGACGCGTCCCAGCCAAGTCTTTGTCTACGACTTTGCGATTACCGCCGCTGAAGTCAGTGAGAACCAGGGGCTTTTCACGCGCATTTACAATAATGCCCTGAGTGACACGACCGAAAACGAGCGCGAGATGGCGATTGCTCAGGAAGTGCAGAACCGTATGTCTGAGAATCTTGTCGCCGGCATCCGAGACTTGGGGTTGCCCGCCCAACGGGCGGCGCGCGGCTCGACGCTCCCGTCCGGCGCCATCGCCGTAACCGGATTCTTTCTCAACGTAAATGAAGGCAACAGGTTACGTCGGACGGTGCTTGGCTTCGGAGCGGGGCAATCGACTGTAGATACGAAGGTGGAAATTTATGCTCCTTCGAGCAGTGGTCCGAGCAAGTTGCTGGAATTTACGACGCACGCGGATAGCGGCTCCGCGCCCGGGGCGCTCGTGACGGGTGGCGCAGGAGCCGCTGCGAGCGGGGGTGTAACCGCTGGCATGGCGGCGGCGAATATAGGGGTCAGCTCGGCAAAAGGCTATCGGTCGCAGGTCGAGCAGATGACGGGGCGCAGCGCAGACCAAGCCGTGGCCTATATGTCACAGTATTTCGCTGACCAAGGCTGGATTCCACAAGAGAAGGTGAAGCAGGCTACCACAAGCGAGTAGGGAGAGGCGTGCTTTCACGCAGTCACTGCGTGTGGACAAGGCGCTGCCTTGCCTGTTGAATCCGTAGAAGCGGAGGAGTCTGCTCCGCTCTCAACATTCAAAATGATCTTTCCCCTTGCCTCTTGTCCTGCCAGACTCGGCCTGATAGCTCACATACAATAGCTAATAGTAAGAAAGACAAGGAGGAGACGATGACTCGACCGATCCAATTCGCGCTATTCCAACCTCAAGGCGGGCTAACATTTCCCCTCATCAAAGAACGCGCCCAGGCGGCGGAGGAACTTGGCTTTCATTCGATTTGGTTCCCTGACCATATGTGGGTGCGCGGCATGCCGCAAGTTGATTATATGGAAAGCTGGACCTTGATGACCGCCGTGGCTACAGCGACAACGAAACTGCGTGTCGGCGGGCTAGTGCTGTGCAATTCGTACCGCAACCCCGCGTTCCTGGCCAAAATGCTCGCCACGCTGGATAACGTCAGTAACGGGCGCGTGGAGATCGGCTTAGGCGCAGGCTGGATGGACGAGGAATACAAAGCGTATGGCTATGAATTCGGCTCAGGCGGCCAGCGCGCCACTCAGCTCAAAGAAGGCGTTGAAATTATCAAGAAGATGTTTACCGAAGAGAAACCTTCGTATCAGGGCAAATACTACAAGATCGAAGAAGCCCACAACAACCCAAAGCCAGTACAGAAGCCGCATCCGCCCATCACCATTGGCGCAGTGGCGGAACAGAAGATGCTCAAGATCGTGGCGCAGCACGCGGACTGGTGGAACTGCCC
>CAZUFQ010000628.1:0-1357 GCA_964618735.1 uncultured Enterobacteriaceae bacterium | reverse complement strand
TCCTCAGCGTGGCCTGGTCCCCCGATAGTCGCCTCCTGGCCTCCGGCGCTGCCGAGGGGGATGGACGCCTGTGGTCGTGCGAAACATGGCAAGAAGTCAAACGCTACAAACCGCTCGCGCCCAAATATCAGTTGCTGACGGTAGGCTTTGCTTCGGTTACAGAGACAGCCTCGACATTTGGGGATGAAGATATCGCAGTACGCGCCTGGAACCCTGAAGAGATAGAACTGTCCGACGTCCAGGCGGCGCCAACCTCCATCCACTCTACCAGCGTCAAAATTGTTTTCGTCGGCGAGAGTAACGTCGGCAAATCTTGCCTAGCGTTGCGCCTGGCGGAAAACCGATACGAAGAACAGGGCTCCACCCTCGGCATGAAATTGTGGACCTTACCACGAGAGAAACTTGATCCCCAAGCAATCAAGCCTCCTGGTGAGAAATGCGATGTCACCTTATGGGACCTCGGCGGACAAGATGAATACCGCCTCGTACATCAGCTCTTCTTACACGATACTACTTTAGCGCTGGTGCTGCTCGATCCCACCCGCGGTCGCACCGCCTTTGAAGAAGTTGAAGGCTGGAACCTACGGCTAGAAAAGCAACTGCACGGACGTAAACCCATCAAGCTCTTAGTCGGTACGAAACTGGATGCCGACAATTCCACTGTTGATCAGGCCGGGCTCCGGCAACTCATCGAGACCTGCGGATTTGACGGTTACTTCTCCACTAGTGCAAAAAAGCCTCGCGGCATAGAAGAACTACGCGCCGCCATCGCCGCTGCACTAGATTGGGACAACCTGGCAAAAACTACCCGCCCAGTGGTGTTTCAACAGGTCCGCGACGCGATAGAAGCGCGTCGCAAGGCTGATGAAGTCGTGCTCCTTTATCGCGACCTGGAAGAACAGATTCGACAAGCGAACCCAGACCAATTTGATCTCGGCGACGTTGACACCGTCGTCAAGCAACTCGCCGTTCAAGGCGTCGTGGTTGATACGCGCGAAAGCTCCGGTCAGCGTGTTTTAGTGCTACGTATCGAGGAGATCGAGCGCTATGCCGGGTCGCTCATCCTGACAGTCCGCGACAACCCGCGCGGTGTCCCTGCGCTCGAAGAGCAAGACATCGTGGTTGGTCGTTTGGCGTTTCCCGGCATCAAAAGAGAAGAACGCCTCCATCCCGTTCAGGAACGGTTCGTCGTGGAGTCTGTTGTCCAATTCCTCTTGGAGTACGGCATTTGTTTCAGACATGAAGGAACCTTAATCTTTCCGTCTTTATTCCCGGAGACGGTGACACGTGAAGTAATTAAAATGAAGCCTGCGCATAAATCGGGCGGGGGTAGCAGAGCACGAAAGGTCTCTGCATG
>CAZUFQ010000627.1:0-4689 GCA_964618735.1 uncultured Enterobacteriaceae bacterium | reverse complement strand
TTTATGAAAGCAACGAAACGCATCACTGCTCTGCAAGCGCGGCGTCATCTTGGTCAACTCCTTGAAGAAGTGCACTATCGAGAACGCTCCTATATCATCGAGCGCGCGGGTCGCCAGATGGCCGCACTAGTGCCGCTCTCGCTTCTTCCAGCCCAAAAGAAACGCGAGGCTCATGCACTTTCTGCGGAAGCAAAGAAAGACCGCAGTCAAGGGAGACCCCGCCATTCCACAAATTAAGAAGTCACTCTCAATAAATAGTCTTCTAAGTTGACAACTTCTTCGGTCACGTCCTACAATCAAAGCAATGTGAACCGCAAAGCGAAAGGAGAAAAACTGATGAATGCGAAGCATTTTGATGTCGAACTGCCTGAGGAGGTGCTCGCTGGGTTTGGCTGGCAAGAGCCGGAAGTGCCGCAACGCGTGCGCGAAGCGCTAGTGATGGAGCTGCTCCGGCTGGAGCGGATTTCAGAAGCCGAAGCCGCCCAGTTTCTTGGCCTGCATCGGCAGGAGCTGCTCGATGTGATGGGACGCTATCAGGTGCCTGCGATTCAGCTGAGTCCAGAGGAATTGCAGGGCGAGCTTGTGACCGAAATCAAGCGAGGCGATCAGCCATGATCGTAGCAGATACCGGCCCGCTTATTGCCTTTCTCCAGATCAGTCGATTAGATCTCCTGCAGCAAATTGTCGTCTCGCTTTTCATTCCAGACGCTGTGTATGAAGAACTTGTCCTGCAGGGGCAAGGGGCAGCGAGAGCGACGGAGATTGCACAAAATCCTTGGATACAACGAAAATCGGTCACGAACCGCGAGGCGCTGACGCTCTTTCCTGCCCCGCTTCATGCTGGCGAACGGGAAGCGATTGTCCTTGCCCAGGAACTCGACGCACAGCTTCTCATTGATGAACGCCGTGGACGCAGACACGCTCGGGAACGTGGCATAGAAGTCATTGGGAGCCTACGGATACTTGCCGAAGCAAAACGCCTCGGATTTATCACTGCGGTCAAGCCGCTCCTGGAATCAATGCGTGCGACGGGATACTGGATAGAGCAGAGACTGATTGCGTTCTTTCTTCAAGAAGTGGGAGAAAGTGAGAGCTAAGTGACGTTCTTCCCCACAGGCTCACCTTCACAGGGAGCCTTTTTTTCTACAAAAGTTTTCATACAAGGACAAATTTTTCAGCGTGGCGTGCCCCGGGTAGACATGGGGATGTTGGGGACTTCCGGTAAGCGTAGACACAGAGAAAAGTCCCACAAACCCAGCCGTTCTCTCACAGGATATACTGGAGTCCTTTACGAACGCGTACCTTGCTCAACGTCCCCCACGTCCCCCATGTCTACCCGCAGGAGATCTCCTTCCATCTGAGCTGCTCCTGGGGCATCGTCTGCCTCAGGTTCCTTGATATCGATCCCATATTTCTCAAAGAGACGGGCAAGCTTTGGCTCTTCCGTCAGAGGAATCACAAAGACGCCATGACTTTTCTGTGTTCGGAGCTGGAGGCGCTTGCGGATGATTGAGCCGATCCATTTCGCGGTGATCTTCCGTTCATATTCTTCCCCATACCGGTCTACAAACCAGCTCGTAATTTCCTTTACGGTAAGCGTTGGGGTGAGCGGCGCTGCCAACATATCATGGATGATCTGCAGCACCTGCGCTTCCATGTCCATACTCCGCTCGGTGATCATTTCTCGATGGTAGCGTTCGGCTAACGCGTACATGTCCGCCCGCGCCTGGGGATCGGCAATAATGCTGAGCAACGGCACGAAAACTTGATTGAGTCGCGGTTCGATCGCACGATTCACTAACTGTTCCAAGTGCAGGCGGGTGTTGTACGTGCGAAAGCGAAAGAGAAGCAGCTTGTTGCGCAACTGCAGCGCTTCTTCTTTGTACGAGGCGGAGAGATTAATAGGGATGTTGTTCCGTAATCGACGCTGTCCCATTTCTTCCGTCAGACAACGGCTTTCAAGCGCGCGGTCCTCGAAATATCCGCGGGTCGCCACCAGCTTGGGACCAAACACGGCATAGGCGGTGGGATTGAATTCCCCTTTGCCTGAGACCTCCGTGCGCAGGACCGGGAATCCTCGCGCGTTGCCATTGTTTAATATTTTGACAATTTCTGCTCGTTCATCGCTGAGCTTGAAATCCCCCTCATCGATAATCAGCGTGCCGCGCATAATATCAAGAATGCGAAATAAGGGAGACACGGTGGACGCGCCACTGGCAAAGATGGGTTTGTAGCAGAGTGATCCTACTGTAAGGAGAAATCGCGTCTTCCCGCTGCCTGGATCTCCGCGCAGACGTAAATAGGGCAGTGCATTAAAGCCATCATAGACCCACGACAATAGGACGTAATACGTCGCAATCTTTTCAAACAGGTCGCTGACATCCACATACCGATGAATGAATGTCTGAATGTCGGCAATCAATGACTCTTCCGAGCCGTATTCTACAGGTTCAGACGGAAACAGCACCACTTGATGCGCCAGCAGATTATTCTGCGGGGAGTATGGAATACACTCTACACCTGAGTCATCTCTCACACTCGGTTGTTCCGTCCACTGCCCCTGTTCCCATACAATAAAAGTGGTCCGGTGTTGCTCCGGGTGGTAGACCATCTCGATCATTGTGCCGTCATCCAGCACGCGCGAAACGAGCGGCTGCTTTTTTTTAGTGGTCGGTGTGAAATCCTTCTTCATGGTATTGGTACACGCTCTCCAGCGCCTGGAGCGCTTCGAGAAACGTGAGGTGTTCCTGTGCTTGGACAAAGTCAATCACATCGCCATGTTTTTCGCAGCCGAAGCAGTGAAAGGTATTGGTCGCTGGATACACGACAAAAGACGGAGTCCGGTCCTGGTGAAAGGGACACCGCCCTACCAGCCGATCACCCGAGGTGCGGAACTTCACGGAGCGCCCGGCGATCTCCGCCAGTGGAATATACTCTTTCACGCGCTCGATGCGTTGCAGCAGCCGTGTGTTCACTCCGTGATGGAGAACCGGGTGCACCTGCACCACCGGTTCGGCTGGCGGTGGCACGGGCTCGGCTGCCTTGAGCAGCTCCAGGAAGTCTTCTTTGGTACGCCCGAGACGGACAAAAAAATCCGTGACGTCGCCTCCTACTCCTACTTCTTCCGGTAAGGTCACGAGTTTTGCGTGCGGCAGGAGACGCCCGACCTTAAGCGCTCCCTTGTGGCCTGCTTCGTCCCGATCGTAACACACATAGAGGTAAGGAATATGCTGTAGTCTTTCTCCCCACTCTTCCCGGAAGGAACCAGCGCCGCCGGTTGACGTGACCGCGAAGAAGCCCTGCGCTTTGAGCACCAAGCGATCAAATTCTCCCTCGCAGAGAATAAGGTATGGTGGGCGTCGCCAGACATCCTCCCAGCCGTAGAGTTCAATATAGCTCCCTTTCGGCACGAGCATTTTAGGGCTTTCGCTCGTATCGTGTGGATCTTTGGCAAGCTTGAAAAACACGAGTTCACCTTCAGCGTTGTAGATCGGGATGATAATCCGCTTGCCATTCCAACCTAACAAGAAGAGCGCAATCACAGGATCTGTAATCCCGCGCTGGTTGAGGTAGAGGCGAATGCGTTCAGGTAACGCTTCATGATACCTCCGAGCGTGATCGTGAAGTGCTTGTGCTTCATTCATGAGGTCAGCGTACCGCGCCATGTAGGGAGGCCAAAAGGCAGGAAAACATTTTGTGATGCGCATATCTTCCGGTCTGGGAGAAAGACACGCTCACGGTATGCTAAATGGTACATGGAGCCCCATCATCAATCCAATCCACGCGCAATCACCATCCGTGATCTGTACCCTCACCTCACGGAAGAGCAGCTCCAAGAGGCGGAAGAGCATCTCACGCGCTATATAGAGCTTTCCCTCCGCATCTATGAGCGTATCTGTAATGATCCCGAAGCCTATGCACACTTCAAGGCTTTGACGTCCGAGGAAGGCACACGGTACGATAAGCAACAAGCAGTAAAGGTCGACCCCACCATAGGAAATAACGCCTCTTCTCAGCAGTGAAAAGGTTCTTCGGCTACATCCGTGTCTCCACGGTCAAACAAGGAGAACAGGGCGTCTCGCTCCAGGAACAACGAGACGCGATCATCCGCTACGCTCACCGTGCTGGCCTCGAGATCAGCGCGTGGTTTGAGGAGCGAGAAACAGCGGCGAAGCGGGGTCGCCCCGTCTTCACCCGCATGCTGAAACTGCTCGATTCGGGCAAGGCGGAGGGCGTCATCATACACAAGATTGATCGCAGCGCCCGCAACCTGAAAGACTGGGCGGATCTTGGTGAACTTATTGACCGGGGCTGTGAAGTGCATTTTGCGAATGAAAGTCTCGATCTGCACTCCCGCGGCGGCAGACTATCAGCGGACATCCAGGCTGTCATTGCGGCGGACTATATCCGCAACCTTAAAGAAGAGGTACGTAAGGGGTTTTACGGTCGTATTAAACAGGGGCTCTACCCATTACCCGCTCCGGTAGGCTACCTCAACACAGGCAAGGGGAAACCAAAAGAGCTCGACCCAGCCAAAGCGCCCTTAGTACGAGAAGTCTTTGAGCTGTATGCGAGCGGCAAATACAGTTTGAGAAGCTTAGTGGAAGAAGTCTGGCGGCTGGGACTACGGAATGAGCGAGGAAGCAAACTGACGCGTAACGGTCTCTCTGTGCTCCTCAACAATCCCTT
>CAZUFQ010000626.1:0-4698 GCA_964618735.1 uncultured Enterobacteriaceae bacterium | reverse complement strand
TTCGCGCGTCGCCAAGTTCGGGTACACTGCAACGATGCGACTGCCGGTGATTGCTACATCAGCAATACATCCGGGGCGGCCAGTTCCATCAACGACAGTTCCCCCTTTGAGCAGCAGGTCATAAGACATCGTTATTCCCCCTTATTTATGAACGAGGTCGTTTTTTTACCAGATACGCGTGCATCCCTTCGAGGACAACCTCTCCACGCTGATTCTTCACCCGAGTAGTCAGCCTGAGCAAGCCCATCTCAGTTTTCGGAACCAACTCAGTCACTTCAATTTCTGGCGTAATGACGTCACCAATCAGCACGGGCTTGAGAAATCGTGAGGACTGCTCAACGAACGCAACAATTGATCCTTCAAGCAGCAGAGATAACGTCGAAGCGCCGACCGCAGTCATAGCAGTCACGAGCAGTCCATGCGCCACACGCTTACCGAAACGTGTTGTCTTTGCATATTCATCATCATAATGAATAGGATGCGCGTCTCCTGTGAGCTTGGCGAAAGACAGAAAGTGCTCATCCGTCATGGTCTTCGACGGAATAGAGAATCTCTCACCAACATGAAAGTCTTCGAAGTATTTCGTCTGCGCGGCCATGATTCATCACTTCTTCTCATCCAACACGGCAATCGCATCAATCTCAATCAACGCATCGGGGCGTAACAACTCTTTGACCACAATCCCAGTTGCAGCGGGAAAGCCATTTTTAAAGTATTCGCGCCGTATGTCAGCCGTGCCGCGATAGCCTTCGGTTGTGGTGATATAATCCACCGTTTTCACAATATCATCGAAGCTGGCGCCGGCCGCGTCAAGGAGTTCTTTGATCTTCTCAAAGCAACGCCGGGCTTGCGCGACAATATCTCCTTTGCCGACGATATTACCCTTGTCGTCGGTCGCCGTCAGACCAGAGATGAAAAGCAGATTTCCCTTCCTCACTGCAGGTGAAAACGTATAGCGAGGAGTGGAGCCCCAGGGGTCAATGACTTCAAGTTTTGGCATACGTTTTTCCTCTCGTACAAACAGAAGACATGCTTCAGGGCTGACCTGGCGTTCTCGCCTTTGTCACCCCGATCATGCTGTCGCGCGTCACTAGACTCGCCAACTCTTCCTCGCTCATGCCCTCTGTTCCAGCCGGACGAGCCGGAATCACTAAATAGCGCAGGTCTGCCGTGCTGTCGTACACTCGCACCTCAATCTCAGGAGCCAACCCTAAACCAAATTCTTTCAGGACGCTGCGCGGCTCTTTGACCACACGAGAGCGATAGTTCAGGCTTTTATACCAATCTGGGGGAGCGCCAAGAATCGCCCGAGGGTAGCAGGAGCAAAGCGTACAAACGACAACATTGTGAAGGGCGTCGGTATTCTCCAATGCTTTAATTTGGATCAGAGAACCAGTATCTACGCCCATTTCCGCAACCGCTGCTTTGGTGTCCGCAAGAAGTCGCGTTTTGAACGCAGGATCGGTCCACGCGCGAGCAATGATCTTGGCCCCCACTGCTGGAGTACGAGAGTCCATATCTTCAACCGCACGGCGAATCTCGTCAGCAGTCACCACGCCCTTTTCGACGAGCAGCGCCGCAATTGCCTGTACGCGTTTCTCGTAATATGTCAGCTCTTCCTTTTCGGTAATGGGCGCATGTGGATCCGTATGGGCGTCTGTCTGCGTCCCATGGGCGTGATCATGATGGTCGTGCATAACCACCTCCTCAGTTTCCTAGCGGCTCGAGCCAGTGTTCGTAAATGTCAATGAATAACGTATCGTGCGGAGCGGCGGCGTAACTGCCCCACACTTCCTGCTGGGTGAATCGCACGAGATAAAGCGGTTGTTTCGGCAGTCCGTCTCCACCATACGCTAGTATCTCGGGATTGCGGAAGGCGCCGTGCACCCTGGCTATCGCTCCAACTTTTCCCTGGATGTAAGTAGGAGTACGGAAATGGTGGGGCGGCGCGCCGACACGGACCTTCACTTGATCGCCTGATTTAAATCGTGTCTCCATAATAAATACCGTCTCAGCGCGCAGTGTTGAGGGCTTGTTGCTCCTCCGCTTTCCGATCAATTTCTTCTTTCGTCAGCACGCCCTTCTCGATTAGCAACGTCTCGATCGACGAAATCCACCGTTCGTAATAACTCATCTTTTCGTATGCATCTGGCGGCAAGCTTTCGATGGCTCGGCGGAGTTCATCGACGCGAATGAGATGCTTTGGCGTACTCGAAAGCAACACCAGCAATGCGTCAGTGCGCTTCTCCCACATCGAAAGGTCATGTTCCACTTTGTTGATGGGGCCGGCATCCGGACGCCCTCCGCGATCATGCACCTGTGGCATACGGTGCTCCTCCTTTGAATCTCGTTGTCGCGCTGCTAGCGCAACTTCGGTACAACCGTCTCCGCAAACCGTTGTAACATCTCCTTGTCCTGCGTATACGGAAACATGGAGATAAAATAATTAAATCCTAAGTCTTGGTATCCACGCAAGGTCTCGGCCACCTGCTCTGCTGTGCCGATCATACCCGAGGCGCGGGCGATATTGAAAATACGTCCAGCCCCGAGCGCCGTCGCAGTCTGCGCCTCGCGTTTCTTCATTTCCTCTTCGGTCTCCGCGATACAAGTCACAATAAACAGTGACTTGTCGATCTTAGTGAAGTCGCGCTTCACCTCGTCGCAATGGCGCTTGAGCGCTTCGAGCTTCTGTTTCACTGCGGGCAATTGATAGCCGAAGATCATGTTCCAACCGTCGGCATGCTGCGCCACCATGCGCAAGAGTTTCTTTTCTCCAGCACCTCCGAGCCACATCTTCAATGGTTGCTGCACCGGCTTGGGCGCGCAGACGGCGTTCTCGAGCTGATAATATTTGCCGTTGAAAGAGGCCCTCTCTTCCGTCCACAGAAGTTTGATGAGCTGTGTCGCCTCTTCGAGCTGTGCTAGACGAGTCGCAACCGGCGGGAATGGGATCCCGTATGCTTTGTACTCGATGTCCTTCCAGCCGGCGCCGAGGCCGAATTCCAAACGCCCATTGCTAATCTGGTCCACACATGCTGCGGTCTTCGCCAGCACCGCCGGCAAGCGATAGGCGTTACAGGTCACCAAAGTGCCCAAGCGGATCTTCGTTGTCACCGCCGCCAGCGCCGGCATCAGCGCCCAGACATCAAAGCAATTGCGTCGTTCGGACTTTGCATCCCACAGCAAGTGATCCGACGCCCACAGCGCCGTAAAACCAAGGCGCTCGGCCTCTTTGGCGAGGTCGGCAACGTCATTAAAAGTAAAACCAAATTGCGGTTCGATCTGAATGCCAAAACGTGTCATCTGTTTCTCCTTTGCGCCTTTTCCCTCCGCCGCTTCGCTCCCTACTTCCAGCGTTATATTCCCATGAGTAAAGCCAGAACGGCCAAGCCCAGCCACGCTTGCGGCAATACTCACCGCTTGCAAAAACCTACGCCGACTCCATTGCTCCTTCACGACTCAGCACTCGGGACTCAGAACTCTTTACGAAAACGCTTCATCCAATCTTTTCATTTGCGCCTGCGACAGTCGCCACCCTGACGCGCCACAGTTTTCTTCGGTCCGCGTCACGCTATTAGACTTCGGAATGGCAATAATGTTAGGGTGAGCCGTGCACCAGTTGAGCGCCACTTGCGCCAAAGTCTTTTGCACTTGTGTAGCAATCTCTTCCATCACTTTCATTCCTTGGCTGCGACGAAAGCGAGACTTGGTCGCAAGCCGACCATCATCCAACGGAGTATAGGCAATGATCGTTACGTTTTGTTGCTGGCAGTACGGCAGCAGATCGTCTTCGATTTCACGGCTGTTTAAATTGTAGAGCACTTGGTTAGAGACGACCGGATACTTGCTCATCGCAGCTTGTGCGGCGCGCAGTTGGCCGAGGGAGAAATTGCTGACGCCGATGTGTTTGACCACGCCGCGATCCACTAGAATTTCCATCGCTCGCATGGTCTCTTTGATTGGGACCGAAGAATTAGGCCAATGAATCTGATAGAGGTCAATCGTGTCAGTCTCTAACTCGCGCAAGCTCGCCTCTGCTGCACGCAGCACCTCATCATGCCGTAAATGTCCGCCAGACACCTTCGTCGCGATGAAGACTTTGTCTCTGATGCCTTTCACTGCCTGACCAACCGCGTCTTCAGTACCATAGACTTCCGCCGTGTCGATAAGAAACGCGCCGAGTTCAATTCCTCGTCGAAGCGGCTCTACGCCGCCACGATACTTCCACACGCCTAGCCCAATCTCTGGAATCATCACGTTGGTATTGCCAAGAGGTCGTGGTTCCATAGTCGAAACTCCTTTATTCCATCCGTGAGACATTGGTGAACAGAAACGTACACGCCAGCACGGTCAGCATTACACCACTGGCGACAGCGCACGTTATTAAGGGTCCGATGCGCGCCACCAAGACTCCGGCAACCGGGGCTCCGACGAGACCCGAGGCGCCCATAAACCCGAACATGTACACTGACAATACACGCGCGCGGTGCGAAGGTGGGGCTTGTTCTTGAAAGAGCGTACGCCCAGTGTTCGTAAATACAGCGGCTCCCATTCCCCATGCGGATCCAGCGGCCAGCGTTCCCCAAAAAGGGAGACCTAAGGCAATCACGCCGAGACAAAACGAGCCGAAGACTAGCGCGCCGAGTTGGGCAGCGCCTTTCCAACGTATTTGACCATACCAGAGCAACCCTGCCGAGC
>CAZUFQ010000625.1:0-4708 GCA_964618735.1 uncultured Enterobacteriaceae bacterium | reverse complement strand
CTGGGCTCCAGGAGGAGAAGAACAGCGGATCGTCGAACATTGGCAAAAGAAATAGTCTTTCGGTGCGCTCATCACAACCTGCACTACAAGTGGGGAGGGCGTCTCTCCCCACTTTCCCTTAACGAGGTAGCCATGCGGACCACCACGGATAGCCTCCATAATAACGCGGTTCCTCATAGGGTCGGTACTGATATCGGGATGGATAATCATCATAACGATTTCGACGATCTTCATACCATCCCCGACGGCCGTAGTACCTGTCATTATAGCGGTCACCTCTGTACCAGCCCTGTTCAGCATACGGGCGACAGTGGTGATGCTGATGTCGCCAAGCATGAGCAGCCGGGGCCGCCATCAGCACTCCCGCCAAAGGGAGAGCAAGCAGAAACAATTTTGCTAACGCGCTTTTCATAATAGCCTCCTCTTATTTCGGCTTTTGTAGGCTCTTGGCTTTATCAACACAGCGCTTTCACAAAGGTTGCAGACTGAAAAACAGAGGAGGGATAATCCATGGCCAAGTTGTCGCCAAGAAATCTATCAGCGCCCTAATCATCGTTAGCAGAGCATGAAAAGAAGCACGAAGGTTGGCCTGATGTCATGATCTAAGATTGAGGCTCTTCAACACAGTTTCGGCTGCAGTCTCGCCGATATGAACACAGTCAGCAATGCCGACGCCCCGATAGGCGTTACCGGCAAGCGCAAGCCCAGAGTAGCGAGAGGCAAGCTGCTCAATTTGATCAACCAACCCCAGATGCCCCACCAGATACTGCGGCATCGAGCGCGGATACCGAGCAATACGGACGAACAGCGGTTCGGCGTGAATCCCTAGTAGCGACGCAAACTCTCTTCGCACCGCCTGCTCCATGGCATTGTCATCAAGGTGAAACAGTTCCTCTTGTAACGAACCGCCGACAAACGCGCGCAGCAATACGGTCCCTTTTGGGGCGCGACCGGCATACTTCACACTGGAAAACGAACCGGCGATAATCGTGCGCTGTTCAATAAACGGCGCGACAAAACCAAAACCGTTGAGCGGATGCGGAATCTGCTCCCGGCGGTACGCCACATTGACCGTTGCCGCAGAACTATAAGGGATGCTATCCAAGAGACCAGCCAGTTGTGCATCAAGGGATTGAACGAAACGGGCAGTTGCAAACGCAGGAGTAGCTAAGATCACGCCGTCAGCTAGCAAGGGCGAGCCATCTTCACATTCGATGATCCACCCCGTTTCTCGCTTGTTTACCAAAGCAACTGGCGCGCGACATCGCACCTCCCCTAACGACAATCGCGGCGCAAGTGTTTCAACGAATTGCTGTAACCCATGCCGTAGGGTGACGAACAGACTCCAGCGCGCCCCGCTGGCATTCTTCGCATCCTGCGGTCGTTTACGAGCGGCCCGCCACATCGCCGAGATCACACTACGGTGGTCGCGTTCCATCTGCAGAAAACGCGGCATGGTCGCAGCAAGACTTAACCGTTCGGGATCAGCAGTATAGATGCCGCCGATCAACGGCTGGGCTACACGCTCCAGAACTTCCCTGCCAAACCGCCGACGCACAAACGATCCGAGGCTCTCATCTTCTCGACCACCGCGAGGCAGCACTAAATCAAGCGCCATCCGCAATTTTCCCGGCCATGAGAAAATACGCGAGCGCATCAATGGCCTCAACTTGGTTGGCGCCAACAGCATGAAGCCGTCCGGCAGCAGCTCTAACTTGCCGTTGTGGACCACAAAGGTAGCGCGGTGTTGGTCTTGCGTGCCAATCAACTCTGACTCAAGCCCAATGCGTCGGCAGAGCGCTAACGCCCAGGGTTTTTCCGAAATGAACGAGTCCGGACCGAGTTCGAGCAAGAAGTCTCCTCGTTGCTCCGTGTTAATCACGCCACCGAGTCGATCACTCGCTTCAAGGAGAGTAAAGCGTAGAGGCAGTTCGCGTTCACAACTGAGTTCGACCAAACGATGAGTCGCAGCCAAGCCAGCCACGCCGCCGCCAACGATGACAATATGAGGAATCCGCTCCGTAGCCATAGTTCGTTAGGCCTGAAGCGAAGCGCGCACCACATCCGCCAGCATACGGATAAAGGCGGGATGATCATTCACCGTTCCAGCGCGCACCATATTAAGGTTATGTTGTAAAGCAATCTTCCGAGCCTCTGTGTCTAGATCGTAAAGTATTTCGATATGCTCACAGACGAAACCAATCGGTGACACAACGACATCCTGCACCCCGTTTGAGGCGAGCTTTTGCAATACGGCGCCAATGTCTGGCTCCAGCCATGGAGTTCGCGGGTCACCGCTGCGACTTTGATAAGCGATGGACCAATTCTGTTGTCCGATTTTTTCCGCCGCCAGCCGCGCTCCTTCCTCAATTTGTTGGACGTAGACAGGCGTGCTTGGCAATGCAGTCGGCACGCTATGCGCTGTAAAAACCAGCGGAGTGTTTGGCCTCCGTATGCCTGGAATGTGCTCGAAAGCGCTTTGGGTCAGATCCGCCACTGCATCAATGAACAATGGATGGTTGTGCCACCCTGGAGTATACGTCACAATCGGCGCCAAACCGCCAACTTGTGCGCGGGCTTCAGCAACGTTCTGCTGATATCGCTCCCAGCCAGCCTCGCTTTGCTGCACTGAGAGAATTAACCCAAGCGCCTGTTTGACGCCGTCTTGCGCCATCTGAGCAAGCGTCTCAGATAAATAGGGACGCCAGTTACGCATGCCAATATACACTGGCAATTTTGGTCCCTCACGCTCAAGCAGTATCTGCAAGGCCCTTGCCTGGCGACGAGTGATCTCAGTGAGAGGAGAACACCCCCCAAACAACTCATAATGATGAGTGACTTCTTCAAGCCGCTGCGGCGGAATCGGTCGCCCCTTTGTCACATTGACCAGAAATGGGCGAACGTCTTCTATTTTCTCGGGACCGCCAAAAGCGATCAGCAACACTGCATCATGTTTCATTGTCAGCCTTATCGGCTACTGAGTTCGTGCACCATGTCAACTAACGCAATAACGTGATCAACCGGAGTCTGCGGCAGAATGCCATGCCCCAGATTGAAGACGTGCCCCGGTCGTCCCGCCGCCAAGCGCAAGACTCGTTCTGTTTGTCTACGTAGTTCGACGAGCGGCGCAAACAAGGTGACAGGATCTAAATTCCCCTGCACAGCGCGATCAGCACCAATTCGCCGCCAAGCCACATCAAGATCGATGCGCCAATCTACACCGATGACATCGCCTCCGGCTTCTGCGAGCAACTCCAGCAAGCCGGCAGTTTCCACTCCAAAGTGGATCACCGGGGTTCCAGGAGTAATCCCCTGTATAAGCGTTTTCATATGTGGAAGAAGAAACTCGCGGTAGTCAGCCGGCGATAGACAACCAACCCAGGAATCGAAGAGTTGAATAGCCTGCGCTCCAGCCGCGATCTGACCATTGATATACGCTGTCGTCACGCGCACGAGCCGCTCCATCAACGCACGCCAAGCGCCGGGGTCGCTGTACATCAACCGTTTCGTTTCGATGTAGTTCCGAGAACTACCGCCTTCAATCAGATATGACGCCACCGTAAATGGCGCTCCAGAAAACCCGATCAACGGCTTCGCGCTCGATAACCCAGAACGCGCCAACCTAATCGCCTCGAACACAAACGACAGAGATTCGGCAGGCGTGACCTCGTATAACTTGTCAACATCGGCGCCTGAACGGACAGGGCGATGAATGACAGGACCATCTCCCTTAGAAAATTCCAACCCCACGCCCATCGGCTCGACGATCAATAAAATGTCAGCGAAGATGATGGCGGCGTCAACGCCGAGTCGTTCGACGGCTTGTACTGTCACTTGCGCCGCGAGTTCAGGGCTTTTACACAGCGTTAGGAAAGGCACCCGCTCTCGGATAGCGCGATACTCCGGCATGTAACGTCCAGCCTGGCGCATGAGCCAAACTGGCGTGTAGGGTGTCGGGATGCGGCGACAAGCTTGCAAAAATATAGCATCATTCATGTAGGTTTACTCTATCACAATCATCCATTCGCGGTTAGCGCTCAGCAGCCTCTAACAAGCGCCAAGAGGCCGTCCTTATTGCCTATATGCCTCTTTTGTTTTGCGTGGAAGCTGCTAGCTAAGAAAAGACCCTAAAATAAGGAGAAGAAATATGGCCGATCCCTGGACTCATCATTCAGCGCTCGTCAATGGTTTTCGTATGCACTACGTTATCGCTGGTTCCGGTTTCCCGCTCGTGTTGCTGCACGGCTGGCCCCAGAGCTGGTATGAATGGCGCAAAGTCATTCCCGCGTTGGCCGAGCGCTTTACAGTCATTGCTCCGGACCTGCGCGGTCTCGGTGATTCCGAGCGTCCAATGGCAGGATATGACAAGCGTACGCTCGCGTCCGACGTCTATGCGCTCACCCAAGCGCTTGGCTTTAGCAAAATCGGACTCACTGGCCATGACTGGGGCGGCGCTGTCGCCTTCTACCTTGCGTATGACCACCCAGAATTGGTGGAGCGTTTGCTGATTCTCGACATGGTGCCAGGATTGGGACGCAAAGATGGCCAAATGAGCATATCAGCGGCAAAACGTTTTTGGCACGTATTTTTTCATGGCGGTATGCCAGACCTCGCTGAAAAGCTCGTCAGCGGGAATGTCGAAGCGTATCTCACCTATTTCTACACCTCGACGACCTATAACTACAGTCCGACCGTCTTTTCCAAAGAG
>CAZUFQ010000624.1:0-4719 GCA_964618735.1 uncultured Enterobacteriaceae bacterium | reverse complement strand
CCGCCTCCAACAGGCCTGGCAAGAAGGCGTGCTCCACTTCAAGTCCCACGAGCAACAAGACATCCGCACGGTTCAGCAAGAGGGCGAAGCTCGGCTTCATCGGTACAGCGTGGATGTCCTCGACCCCAGTAGCGAGGCTTGTCACTTCGATCAAGTCGCCTGCGATGTTCCTCGCCATGTCGGCCAAATCCGGAATAGTAGCGACGGCGCGGATTTTTGCGTCAGCTCCACTTAGAGATGTTGGGAGTATAAGCATGACAAACAGCAAGAGAAGAGTAATGCGTTTCATCCATGACCTCCTTATCTGTCGTTGAAGCCGTGCACATGACTTCCAAGCGCAATCGACCATTGCACAAAGAACTGGTTTTCATGGTTGCCTGGTTCTTCAAGACGAGTGTATTGTAAACGAAGGCGTTGAAACTCCGAGAGCCAAATTGTGAAGAACGGCGAGTACGCGTACGTTGGGCCTTTAACGTGGTCGATGTCTTGGGCGTAGTCGAAAAGGAACCCGGGATAGTAACGACGCGTCAACCGCGCCTCAATGTAACTGTAGAGTCCAAAAGCGTCCCGACGCTTGAAGGAGAGCGGTTCTTCACTGGCTGTTCCTTCCTCAGGAAAGCCGCCGATCGGTCGATGCTCATGGTTATAGAGCAGTTCCGTGCCCCACACCAGGCCGCGGTAAGATGCCTGACTGAGCGGGAGGTAACGGTATGTGAGATCGACGCCCGCCAAATGGCGGTTAGCGCCTTGCTCGATTTTCACTTTAGGCGTGTAGGCATAGCTTGTCCCTAACTCGATGTTATTTGCGTCATTCAGGTTAAAAAACGTAGCCGCGCGCCCCAAATAGGTGAACTGAGACAAATCACGCGGAATCAAATTGTCGACGCGTGTATTTTCTCCGCCCATCTTGTTGTAGATACCACCGGTCAACGTCAGGTACTCCTGTAACGGAGCAAGGTAGCTGACCTCGACCCCGTCGGCCTGTGACTCGCCCCCGACGAAGCGGTCAAGGACAATCGGCCGGTTCACGAACGGCAGATTGTGATCGTGGGAATGAGAGAGCCGGCCAAAGTCAGCAAAGAAGCGTCCACCCTTGACGGTGAGATTATAAGGCAACGCAGTCGTGACAATAGCGGCCTCCTCGACTTCGACTCCGTTCGGCGTGCCATTGATGATCGCATAACCTCGCGTGAAAGGATCGATATTCGCCGAGAGGCCAAGCTCGGCTGAACGGAACTCTATGTTGCCTCGCTCATGATCGCGATAGGAGCCCACGGCGTCCATCACGAGACCGATCGCCGGGTTAAACTGCGAAGGGAAAGTTTTGTTAGCCGCAGCTAAGCTCGGCTTGATATCACGTAAGATGTCTTCTTTGACTTCACGTTTGAAATTTTCTTCTCCCGTCGGAGCGACAGGAGCGGCGGCTGCGGTTGGCGGCGGTTGCTGTGCGGTTAATTTCTGTATCACTTCCTCTTGCTTGAGGATTTTGTCTTGCATTTGTTGCATCTGTTGCTTCATAGCGTCGAGTTCCTGCTTGAGCTGCTGAGGCGACGCATTCGTTGACGCTGTGCGAGAGCGCGAAGTTTTTGCGGTCTGGGTGTACACGTGCGTAGGAAACGAAAGGGCAAAAACAACAATGAGAGCTAGTGCGATGTCCCGCATACTTTCCTCCTCTCCAATAATTTCAATACAAATTCTCCCAACCGCGCCTGACAGAAGAGCATACAACTCAGGAGGAATCGCGATTCTAGAAAATGTTGAATAGAAATATGATGGGACTGCGCGGGTCGGAAAACAGTCTGACTATAACCCGCGAAAGATTGAGGAGAGGGGAGGAGAACGTGGGTTGCCGGGCTGATGTCCGCGCGTCAGGTGCGGGAGCACCACCGGAACCAAGAATACAAAGAAAACAAAAGCAGAGGCTGCAAGCAGTGGAGCGTCGACAGGAAGGGCCTGGCTCACTCCCGTTACGCAAAGCTGACATTCGTTCCGAACAACGCCATTGGGGGTCGCGGTATGAATATGCGCAGCCGAGACGACAAAAAGCAACAACAGGCTCAAGAGGCCAGAGAGAGCGATCCAGCGTCGCCACGGAGAGCTATGTTGCGGTTGGTTCATAACCCAGGAAAAAGCCTAAAGGAGCATTTTTTGCGTGTCAATCCTTGTTGTCGTATTAACTCTACTTGAGGAAGTCCTCACGCGTTAACGGGCGACGGCCTGAGCCAGACGAGAAGCAGTCAGGAAGTGAGGCGGCTGTCCATCAGATATCGCTGTCTTACCAGAAGTTGTCAGAAGCGCCTCGGAGACGGGTCGCACGAGACTGACGGTCTGACGCTCTACTTGCAAGGCGGCAAGTTGCTCGCTGAGTCGCCGTTTAAGTTGTTCCGTGATCTTTCTCTTTTCTACTGTAAGATCGACAGCGGAGCTTGCCGTACGTACGACAAGACCGAGAAATAAGAGGGTTAAAATCGGAACAATGATTAACTCCTGAATTTGACTGGGTTGCTGAAGCGTGAGCTGCGTGATTCTTACCTGTTTCATACTCCCCTCCCTCATATGGAACGTTGCGTTCGTCAGGGAACTCCCTAACGGGCGCGGCTTGAAGGAAAGAAAAAGCCCCCACGTGTGGCGCTGCTTAGGTGCACCTCGATTAAATAAAGAACAACGTGGGGCGGGCTAGAACAGCTGCAGAGAGACTAGCCGAGCTGGGGAGGGGAACGGGGATCGCCAGGTTGACGGCGTCGTGCGGAATGGAGTTGTGTTCCCGGGGTCAAGGAGAGAAAGAGCGTCGGGGCCGCTGTAACGAAGAGCTGGATGTCGATAGTCGGCGCCGAACTCGTACTGGCAATTGCACAGAGTTGACATTCTTGCCGCACCCCGCCCTTCGTTGCGAGACTGTGGAAGTGTGAGGAAGAGGCGACGCCCAGAAACAACAGACTGAGCAAACTGCAAAGGGCGATCACGCGTCGCCAGAGGAAACTGTGTGGCAAGGTGTGCATAGGGCCAGAGGAGACTAAAGGAACTTCCTCGTATTGTCAAGTTTTGGTAGTGGTCTTGGCCTCACAAAAAGTTGCTTTGAGGAGATTTTGAAGCGTCCCAAGCTGAATGGAGCATAAACCTTGCCTTTAGCGCCCGCTTGCCAGAGGGAGAAATTCCAAACGGAGCGCAGGATTGTTAGGAAGCATCTCTTGTCGATTGCAAATAAAGCGACGCCTCACTTGGCTGTGCCCCCATATCTATGCTGCGGCGTCTCGCTCCTCTGTGTCATGTCCGCACACGAGCTGTGCTGGCCAGATCAGCTCTTCACGCGAGTGGATGACCTCAAGCGAAGTGGACCAGAGAATCCATGCCGCAATCACGAGTGCGACCAGAGGATCAAAGAAAGAGCGTCCTGTCAGGGCAATGAGTGAGCCAGCGGCAACTGGCGCTAACGATACAAGCACGTCGCCCAAGTTGTGAAGGTAGGCCAAACGAATCGTTGGGTTTCGTCTACTGGGCTCCAAAAGCAGCTGGGCGACTCCCCAATTGGCCGCAGCGGCCAGGAGCCCGATGACGAGAGGAACTATCCCGAGAATGGGGACCGGATGCAGAAGCCGTTCGATGGCTTGCCAGACCACCAAGCCGCTGACGAGGAGGAGCCCCACCGAGTTCAACAGGTTTGCCCAGCGCTGCAAGGCCCTAGATAGCGTCAGCGGAAGGACGAAAGCGAGGAAAAGAAAGATCAGAGCGGCTTCGTCCGAAAGGTTGTGAACAGAGTCCATAATCAGGCTCAGGCTTTGCGCCTTAAGCCCGGCAATCGCCTCGACAACGAAGATTATAGTGTTCAGCACTACGGCTACGCCGACAGGTTTACGATAATGCGCCATAGATGAATCTTGCGGATGTATTTTCTTGTTAAACTCCGGTGGATGAGTCACATTCACTTTCGGCCTTTACCTTCTTGCTTAGCCAAAGGGCGTACACCAGATAGCCCACAACGCCAGCATTAACCAGGAAGACGGCGGCTTTCAGGGAATTCGCACGTTTGATGAGCGCGAGGACTTCAACCGGTAAGTATACCGCCCCTGAAACAATCGCAAACCATTCTGCCCAGGCTTTCATCCGCCATAATCCATACGCCTCGATGAATCGTACTCCCGCGTAGAGAAACGCCAGCGTAGCGAGGAACTTGAGCCGGGCATCAGTAGTGTTAGACAACGCTTGGATAAACACTTGCGGGTAATGCCGGGCAGGGTTGAGGTGGGACCAACGGACGATTCGCTCCGCCGCTGCTTGTAAATCCTGATCTATGAGTGAAAGCAGGCCGAAGCCAACAACAAGAACGAGCACCCCCTTGAGTGCTTCGATGCACGCAATCGTATGGAGCCCGCGAGAGAGCGATGTCGGGATGTCGGTTTTATGCAATGAGGGATTTCCCTATCTTCATTATGATCGTTGCTTCCTCACTTTCTAGTGGTAATAACGTTACTCACCTTAGCAAGCGACCGCTTTCCTTTCAAAGAGGGCGAGGTTCATCTCGAGTCTACAAGGACATTCACGAAGACCGTCTTGATACTCACAAACTCTTTGACGCCGTAGCATGACAGCTCACACCACTTTGCAAACAATAAAAACAAGCGCTTGCATGACCAGTCAATTAGTCCAAAATAGTGCTATGAAAGTCGACTCTGCGAGCATTTCCGTGACTCACCAAGCCTGCTTCCAAGAAGCTATGAGGGG
>CAZUFQ010000623.1:0-4719 GCA_964618735.1 uncultured Enterobacteriaceae bacterium | reverse complement strand
ATCATCAATGGCTTGTTTACCCATAAGCACAAGTTCTGGGTTCTCTCTCTCCACCACCTTTGTGAGGATATTAGCGACAGCCAGAGAATCAATCTCTTGTTCACACATCACAAGCACAGCGCGATCTGCTCCCATCGCCAAGCCAGTGCGCAGCTGTTCCGTAACAGTCTTGCCGCCAATGCTGACAAGAATGACTTCACCGCCGCTTTGTTTTTCTTTGATACGTAACGCTTCTTCTATAGCGATCTCGTCAAAGGGATTAATGACGTATTTTACGTTGTCCGTAACGATGCCGGACCCGTCCGATTTAACCCGTATGGTGGTCTCCGGATCTGGGACCCGTTTGACCGTCACGAGCGTTTTCACGAAGGTAGTCCTCCTGCTGTGGAAAATTTCGTAAGGAATGAACTCTGAGTTTTGCTACTTCACCGCTTCGTTCTGCCGGTGTCAAGGACTAAGCTGTTTAGCCATTGTAGCCCAAGCGGCTAGACAGCTCGCGTCCAGCTTTAACGACAAGGGGGATAATTTCGCTTTGGAGACGTTCAGAATGAACACGGTACGCCGGGCCACTGATCGTCAAACTACCAACAACAGCCTTGGTGTAGTCCTTTATCGGAACCGCAACCGAATGTACATCGCGTAAATGCTCCCCGTTATCTATCGCATAACCCATGATTGCGACTTCTTTGAGTTGCTCAGATAAGACGCTGCCGTTGGTGATGGTATGGTCTGTATATTGGACAAGTTCTTCGGTAAGACATTGGCGTAGCTCTTCTGCCGGCTCAAATGCTAAATGCACCTTTCCTGCTGCAGTACAATGCAACGGTAAATTTTCTCCAACGTGAGAAACGATCCGTACCGGCTGGTCTGATTCAGCCATATCTAATGGAACCACCTGTCCTTTTCGCATGACGGCGACATACGTGCTTTCGTGGCAGGATTTCACCACGTCTATCATAATCGGTCGCGCCTGCTGGAGCAGACCCATCTGTCGAATGTAGGTTTGCCCGAGTTGTAGGCATTTGGTTCCTAAACGGTAGTTTTCTGTGGAGCGATTCTGTTCTATATATCCACGAGATTCGAGTGTGGCCAAAATACGGAACACATTGTTCTTATGCAACTTGAGACGTTTGCTGAGTTCAGTGACGCCTAATTCTCCGTCCGCATGGAATTGCTCAAGTACGTCAAACGCGTGAGCAACCGCTTGGATCATGTAATTGCTTTTTTCACGTCGAACCATAGACCCTCCTTGCTAGTTGCCAGGAGCAAAAAACGTTCTAATCTATAACGGACCCTGAGTCTTTTTGTCAACACGGTTCTATAAAAGCACGACTTGCAAGTTTTCTTTCCCTTCAGTAAGTGAGGTAGAGATGAAAGATAACGCAGTTTTTAATCTGCTTAATCCGCGTGGTCATTCTCCATTAGTGCTCACCTGTGAACATGCATCTTGGGTTGTACCGGAAGAGTATTACAACCTTGGTGTAAGTGAGGAAGAAATTCGCCGACACATCGGGTGGGATATTGGCGCACGTTGGGTGGTGGAAGCGCTTTCTCAACGCTTAGATGCGCCTGCTGTGTGTGCAGGTTTTTAACAATTTCTAATCGACTGCAACCGTTAGGTGAGTGACCATGATTTGATTATGTCGCGTAGCGATGGAACAAATATCCAGGGTAATAGAGAATTATCAGAACAAGAACAAGAGAAACGGATCCACGATTTTTACCAGCCTTATCATGAAGCGATTGATCAACTTCTCAGTGAACGGTTGGGGAAAGAGACTGTGCTGCTCAGTGTTCATAGTTTCACGCCAGTCTTAGGCAAGAGAGAACGACCTTTTGACCTTGGCGTTTTATTTGATCAATACGAAGAACTCGCCCAAGAGGTTGGGCAACGACTCCATCATCAAGAGTACCGGGTCCGTTATAACGAACCATACTCCGGAATGGATGGATTGATCTTTAGCGCACGAAGCCACGGCGAGCGTCATGGACTCGTCTACTTAGAGTTGGAAATTAACAATAGTTTGATTGCTCAACCTGCCCAAGCTCGTCGAGTGGGCGAGCGAATTGCTCACTCGTTGCAGACATTATTTTCGATGCAGCAACTTGGAGAAGTGTAGAGAAGGGGGAGAAGACATGAAGATTATTTTAATCGGGCAAGCCGCGTTCGCGGAAAAGACGTTAGATAAACTTATTGGCCAAGGGGAAGAAGTGCTAGCTGTTTTCTGTCCGCTTGACGCGTCAGGTGGAAAATTCGATCCTGTGAAACAACGTGCACTCAACCTCGGCATTCCCGTGCATCAACACAAAACCCTCAAGACCCAAGAGGTCCTCGATACGTTTGTGGCCCTGCAAGCGGATCTCGCGATTCTCGCGTTTGTTACGCAAATTGTGCCGCCGGCGGTGTTTAATACGCCACGGTTCGGCAGCATCTGTTTTCACCCTTCGCTACTGCCCAAATATCGCGGACGCAGCGCAATCAACTGGGCGCTCATCAAAGGAGAGACAAAAACTGGCGTCACCCTATTCTGGGTTGATCAAGGAATCGACACCGGACCGGTCCTGCTGCAGAAAGAGGTCGACGTCGATCCGGACGATACCACCGGAACGATTTACTTCAATCGGCTTTTTCCTGTTGGAGTGGAAGCGATCGGCGAGGCGGTGAACTTGATTAAAGCGGGCAATCCTCCTCGTATTGTCCAAGATGAGTCAAAAGCGAATTATGATGCTCCGTGCGGAGATGAGCACGCGCGCATTGATTGGGCAAAGCCTGCACAAGAAGTGTACAATTTGATTCGTGGTTGCGATCCACAGCCAGGAGCACACGCTGTATGGCAGGGCAAGATGGTGCGATTTTATGACTGTCGGCTTCGTAAGGAAGCACCAAACGCAGCTCCTGGTCAGGTTGTAGAGATCAACGACGAGAGCTTCAACATTGCGGTTCCTGGTGGTGTAATCCTCGCCAAAAAGGTGCGCGGCGGCGGTGGAAAAATTTCCGGCGCAGAGTTCGTCAAACAAACGGGGATCAGCGTTGGTGTTCAGTTGTCTTGAACAACAGCCGCTTCAGTTTTTATGAATTCGAGTTCTACAAGCACCTGACCAAGGTCAACTAAATCGCCAGGGGAGATATGCACTTTCTTCACGAGCGCTGCTCCCTCGGCGGTGAGTGCGTTCTCCATCTTCATCGCTTCTAACAAAATGAGCGTTTGTCCGGCGTCGACTAGCGCCCCTTCAGTCGTCAAGACTTGTAGAATTTTTCCAGGCATAGGAGAGCGCACTTCTGGCTCGAGCCTGCCAATCTCACTTCTCCGCGCCTTTCCTTGTTTCTCTTGCGCATGAGTGAAGGTATAGACTCTTCCCTCAATTGCGACCAAGGTGCGTTGCCCCTCATGCACCAAGTGCAGATGCAAGGGTTTTCCATTGACCAACAGCGTGAGTGCTCCCTTACGAACAAAAAGCAGACGCGCTGTCAGTGGTTGACCATCTACCAGCGCCTCAATTTCGTCGCCTTTTTGGCTATATTCGATTGTGAGCGCAGTGTCGTGTGAATAAAGCGTGGTTTTCATCGCTTCGTCGCTTCGCAAAATTTGTGGATTAAAACACTGAAGGAAACTACTCGCCTACGCGCCAGCCGCCTAGTTGCCGCCAGGGTGTCTCTGAACTATTCGTCACTGTTGGTGTTGTAGCGTTCCCTTTTGTTTGCATGAGCGCTGCCACTAGAGCCGATTCTCTCAGATATTCGTGTCGTTGAGGCTGCCACTGAGAAAAATGTTCATTGAGAAAACCCGTGTGCGTTGCTCCAGCGACAAAAGCTGGGTGAGCAATGAGATCAAGCAAAAAGGGGATATTGGTCGTTGGCCCTAGGATAACACACTGGCGTAGCGCGGTTTCCATACGTTTACGCGCTTGCTTACGATCTCTTCCCCATGTTGATATCTTCGCAATCAAAGGATCGTAATACACTGACACCTCAGTCTGCTGCTCAACGCCAGCATCAACCCGAACCCCAGGCCCCGATGGCGCTTGCCACGCTAGGATCTTGCCTGGCGAGGGAAAAAAGCCGTTGGCAGGGTCTTCAGCGTACACGCGACATTCAAAGGCATGTCCGGAGCTTTGCACGTGTTCTTGCTGAAATGCCAAGGGCTCTCCTGCAGCAATGCGGATCTGTTCGTACACCAAGTCGAGTTGCGTCACCCATTCGGTAATAGGATGTTCGACTTGGAGGCGAGCGTTAACCTCAAGAAAATAAAAGCGCCCTTGATTATCGAGAATGAACTCGACCGTTCCAGCATTGTAATATCCAGCCGCTTTTGCCACGGCGAGCGCCGCTACGGTCATTTGAGCGCGCAACTGAGCAGACACAGCTGGAGATGGGGTTTCTTCGAGAATTTTTTGATAACGACGTTGAATAGAACATTCACGTTCACCAAGATGGACAAGCGTTCCGTAGCGATCGCCGAGGATCTGCACTTCAATGTGTCGGGGTCGTTCTAAATAACGTTCAATGTACACCGTACCGTCGGCAAAAGCTGAAGCCGCCTCGCGTTGCGCTGCTGCTATGGCGTCAACTAAATCTTTTTCTTGACGAACGATGCGCATGCCTTTGCCACCTCCGCCAGCTGCGGCTTTAATGAGTAATGGATAGCCCAACGCAGAAACTTGTTTGGAGAGTATAGAAGGATCAGCAGAAGGATTTTCCAAGGCCGGAATAACAGGGAC
>CAZUFQ010000622.1:0-4723 GCA_964618735.1 uncultured Enterobacteriaceae bacterium | reverse complement strand
TTTTCAGGCGGGGGGCGGCACGCGCGTCCAAGGTCTTCGGGCCGGGTCCCATGCCCTCCTCAATGGACGCGCCAGCTTTGCTACAGGCTCGCGCTATGGTGAATGGGCGGCCTGTTTGTTCGCCCTGGAGCCGGAATCTCCGCCGCCGCCCGGCACGAAGCCAGATTTACGTTTCACTGTGGTGCGAACGAGTGCTCCAGGGATGTGGGTTGATCCAACTTGGTTCGCCATGAGTTTACGCGCCTCCGCTACGGATCATATCAACTATAAAGACGTGTCGGTTCCGCTGTCGTTGCTTCGTCCCTTTCCTCTAGACTTTCGCTACATGTTTCGTGATCCGGCTACGCCGATGGTCGCCCATCGCTACCGGGAGGATTGGGTGGCGCTCTCTGTGTTGTGGTTGGCTGCACAAACAGTAGGTGTTGCGCATGCAGCGCTGCAAGATGCATGTCGTGATCTGGGCGGACGCATCGCCATCTTCGGCGTAAAAGTCGCTGAACGTCCAGCCGTGCAACTGCGTATCGGCCAAGCAGGGGCTGCACTCGCGGCGGCAAGAGCATCAGTAGAAGCTGGCTGCGCAGAAACCGATGCGAGAATCACAACGGGCGCTATCCCGACCGAGGCGGATTATCTTCGCCAGCTTGGCTACGGCATGGCAGCAGTCCAACTTTGTAACCAAGTCATACAACACCTCTTGCAAGTGCAGGGAGGCAATGGGTTACGAGAGGGCGGTTCCTTTGAACGCCGCTACCGTGACTTCCAGGCTATGTCGTTACATATCAACGCCCATCCGGATCGCGTGTCCGAGCTGGTGGGGAAATATTTGTTGGGGTTGACCAATGATGCGCCATTTCAGTAGATCAGGAGCTCACGCCCGGTTTTACAAGCGCTCCAGGATGTGAGAGAGGGAAAATCGCTGATTTGCCGGTCCTCTCTCAGTGATGCCCGATTCCTTGTCATAAAGATGTGGGGTGATTTATGTCGAAAGAGAAATTTCGTGAGTTTTCTCAACATGTTATAGGGGAAGATGATAAAAAATTCCTTGTGGCGCCCCCCTTGCTCTTAACAGAGTAACGTGACGAACCATGAGGAATGATATGGACTCTCTGCGCATCATGTTCTTCCTGCACAGCGCGCTTGGCGTGATTATTATCGCCGCTCTAACCTATATTGCCGGAGGGCGACGCCCGGAGTTTCGCTTTACCTTAGTAGTGTCGCTCTTGCTCTTAGCCGCGCTTTTTGCTTTTCTGCCGTTCATTCCAGCGTTCCAACATGACATCAGCATCCACGAGAAAAAGGTTTTACTGTAAGGAGACACCGCACATGGATATCTTGGCGCTAATTGCAGACCTCCAACGACAAGGCTTCCAACTGACTCCACGAGGAGACAAACTTGCCGTGTCTCCAGCGAGTAAATTGACGCCCGAACTCACCGAGCTGCTCAAGGCGTACAAACCCGAGATTCTCCGCTTACTTCGCTCTGGACTCACTACGACGAAAAAACAGCCGACGGTCCTCCATCACCAGGACCCAGATCCGTGTCCAAAGTGTGGACAAAATGTGTGGTGGATCACACCGCATTACTCGCGGCTGTGTCAGGCGTGCTATCCGGCGCCGTCGCTTGATGTCGTATTGGAATGGATGAAGCCGCAAGGGCAAGGTTTATAAGGACAAGCAGTCTTCGTTTCTCGTGTTCGTATCAGTTCCTTTCTGATTATTCTCATTGTTGTTTTCTGTCTCTGCTCTCTGTCTCTGTTGGCATAGCGGAGCGTTCTGCGGAACGCTCCGTCATGTTTCTACAGTGTAAACGTAAAGTCATCAACGATCGCTCCGGGCATACGACTGCTTGCGGTAGAGCGCGCGCCGTACGTGCTGGGATCGAGAATCAATTCCCGTTCCGCTGTAAACGCAACCAATTTCTCCCCAAGCATGCGGTAGAGCGTCTCATCGAAACGCATGACATTGAGCGGCGCTTGGATGACTCCATTTTCCACCCAGAACGTCGCAAAGCGCGTCATGCCGGTAATGCGGCACGCAGTCCGGTCGGAATAATTCAAGTACCAAACGTTATTGATGTAAACGCCGGTATCGAGGCGCTGTAACACTTCGCTTTCCGGCAACGAACCTCCCGCGAGATCAAGCGATTCCGGCATCTCACCCGCAGAGCCGCCATTGGTCGCAAGGTTGTATTCCTTGGCAGAGCGGGGCGACACCAGGCAATCACGAAACACGCCATTTTCAATAAAAGTGACGCGATCTGGCTTAATGAATCCCGATTCTTGAAAATTGGCGGCGACGCCCTCAGCCGTATTTTCTTGTAAGGTCACCATAGGATGAAGACGCACTCCCTCTTCGACCATTTTCAACAAGACGGTTTGTTTGGTGCGGTGCTCCTTCAGACCGAACCCGCCCCAGCCGAGCAGACCGACGATATCTGCAAGCGCTGCGGGCGCGAGATAGACGCGATAACGGCCAGGATCAATCGTCCGAGGCGTACGCGTCAGGACTTCCAGTTGAGCAAGCGCGCTGTCAACTTTGTGGGCGAACTCGTGCGGGTTCCACACAAAGCCTGCGTAGCCGCATTTCACCGCCTTATCGCCCTGGTGATAAAAACTCCAGTCAAAATTGTAGCTGTAGCTGGAAAACCAGTTGCGCTGGCCGAAAGAGTTGGCGAATCCGCTATGAATGCCTCCAGCTGCATAAATACCAACCAAATCTTTCCCTCGTCCCGCCGCTAAGATGGAATTGACGAGCGCCCCAGTATCTTCAGGTAGATGATTCTCGCCGTGATGCTCACTGGAACGCACCTCGGTAGCGTACAAAAGATGCGGATCCTCAGGAAGATAGGGCAACTGACTACGGAGATTCGTTATGAGCACTTTCAGCTGAGCCGCGTCTTCCTCCCAGTCGCCGGACAAGGAAACGCCTCCGTGGGTGTGGCGCTGTCCACTGATGAGGTTGACCGACAGGGAACGTTGGGCGACCGTACCTGCCTGACGCACGGCGCTACGATTGAGGCGCACGAAGTCCGAGTCTTCTGCATCAAACGTACAGGTATAGAGTTCCTCCCCTTGCAGGAGCCTGGTGAGGTGATCGGCAAGACGGTAGAAATACTCTTGCACGCTACTCTCCCCCGAACACTTCAACATTGGCAAATACGCAGGGCGGCGAGGCGTGGCCAACGCGGATGACTTGATTCGGTTCCCCTTTGCCACAGTATGGAGAGCCAAGCACTTCTAACGTGTCTACATTGCCAACCATCTTGAGGTTACGCCAGAAAGTGGCGGACACGCCGCGATAATTCGGATTTTTGACAACGTTTGTGAATTTCCCGTCTTCGATCATCTGTCCCCATTCGCAGCCAAATTGAAATTTGTTGCGGGAGTCGTCGATCGACCAGGACAGGTTGGTTTGCATATACACGCCGCGGTCAATGGTGTTGACCATGTCTGTGAACTGGGACTCGCCCGGCTCCAGATTCAGGTTCGCCATCCGGTCGATGGGCGGGCGGTTCCAGCTGGCGGCGCGAGCATTGGCGACGCCTGGCAATCCTAATCGTGCTTGAGAGGTCAAGCTGCCGAGACCGCGGAGGAGAACGCCGTTGCGGATCAGATGTTCACGGCGTGCAGGCTGGCCGTCGTCGTCAAAAGCATAGCTGGCAAATTCTTCGGTCCGTGAGGGATCAAAAGTAATGTTGAGCAAATCGGACCCATAACGGTAGGAACCAAACATCTCCGGCGTGACAAAGCTCGTGCCGGCGTAATTACGTTCGTCCCCAAGAATACGGTCGAGTTCGAGGGGGTGCCCAACCGACTCGTGGATTTGCAGGATCATCTGGTCAGGAGCAAGCAGTACGTCCATAGTTCCGGACGGGCAGTTGGGCGCCAGCAAGAGCTGCACGGCTTCATCAGCGATGCGTGGGGCCGCATCTTGGAAGGCGCACTGATCGAGCACCTCCATGCCGCCTTGACGACAATAGCCTCGTCCGGCGAACGTCCGCGTTTGCGTTTCCGCCCCGGCATTGGCCGTAGCACTCAACATGGGCACAATATACGAGAAAACTTGATGCACGCGCCCACCATCAGCTGTCACAAAGAGAGTATCCGTCTTGGTATGCCACAGCGAAGATTCCCAATCGACGATGCGTTCATCAGCTTTGAGCTTTTCACAAGTGGAGCGCAACAGATCAAGCTTGTTGGATAGCGGAACCGCATCCCAAGAGATGAGCACCGGGCTCGTGTAGCCGCCAGAAGGCGGCGGAATGGTGATCGTCGAGAAGTCCACCACGCTGTGCCCGGCGCCGCGCTGCGCCCAGGTCCACGCCTGTTCGGCTGCACAACGCAGTCCCCTCTCCGTCAGATCGCTGGTGGCGGCATAGCCTAGACCGCCTTTGTCGATAATCGTGATCATGGCCCCGACATCTTCCGAGGTGGACACTGGCTGTAAGATATTTTGCCGTACCGACAGATACTCGGAGTGTGTTCGCACCAGGCGCAAAGAACAAAACTCCACGGCGGGAGCAATCGTGCGAAAACGGTCGGTCACAATTTGTTGGCGATCAGGCATAGCGCTCCTCACTGTTTTTCCGTAGACAAAATGACCTCGTGCACTTCCAGCACATTAGCACCGGCAAACATGTCCGCCGGCGGGCGGTTATTATGCGCGATGCGGAAGGACTCGCTTTTCGTCCAGTTCCAAAAATCTTGTTCACTTTGCCAATAGG
>CAZUFQ010000621.1:0-4724 GCA_964618735.1 uncultured Enterobacteriaceae bacterium | reverse complement strand
TGGATGCCCGCCCCACGCCTTCGCGGGGGCAGGCTCTGCGCGGGCATGACGGAAAATAACTTCTCGGCAACGTCATTCCCGCGAAAGCGGGAATCCAGTCTATAGTTGCTCCATTTGCAATTCGCTCTAGGTAACCTCTATCCCGCTTTACCATGAACAAGTTGACAACGCCGCTGTGGGTGGTATTAGCCGCTTAAGAGGTGACCATGAAATCAGCCCCAACGCCCTCGTCGCGAAAGAAACTGAAAAGAGACCTCACCGAGCGCCAGCGGGCAGAAGTAGCCCTGCGCCAGAGCGAGGCGCGGTTCCATCGCATGGCCGCCAACATCCCAGAGGGTATGATTTTCCAATTTCTCCTGCGCCCCGATAATGCGGTGGCCATTCCCTACGTCAGTCCTAGTTGTCGAGAACTCTACGAATTGGATCCGGAAGAGATTCAGCGTGATCCCGCCCTCATCATGGATATGATTCATCCCGATGATCGCGTAGCTTTCCAAGAGTCGATAGCGATCTCCGCACAGACTCTTTTCCCTTGGCCGCGGGGAGGGGTCGTTATCTTTACACTGGGTGCGATAAATTTGTTCCAGAACGCTCCTCGTCACCACCGGCCGGCTACCGGCGACATCCTCTGCGATGGTTTGCCTACAGATTTAACCGCGCGGAAGCCAGCGGAGGCCAAGCGCGACAAGTTTTTTACACTCTCGATCGATATGCTGTGTATCGCTGGATTCGACGGCTACTTCAAGCACCTGAATCCGGCGTGGGAAAAAACGCTCGGCCTGACGAATGAAGAACTCCTAGCAAAACCGTTCCTCGAATTCGTGCATCCTGAAGACCGCGCGTCAACCCTTACCGCAACAGCACAACTGTCTAATAGCGGCGGAGACATCGTCTCCTTTGAGAACCGTTACCTTTGCAAAGGCGGCGTGTACAGGTGGCTCGCATGGGATGCGACGCCATTCGCTGAACAACAGATGATTTACGCCGTTGCGCGTGACATCACTGAGCGCAAGCGGACGGAGGAGGAGTTGCAGAAGGCCAAAGAGGCTGCCGAAGCCGCCACCCGCGCTAAGAGTGAGTTCTTGGCCAACATGAGTCACGAGATCCGCACGCCCATGAACGGAATTATCGGCATGACCGAACTGGCGCTCGATACCAACCTGACATCTCAACAGTACGAGTACCTGACCACGGTTAAGGATTCGGCCGATTCCCTCCTGCGGCTGATTAACGATATCCTCGACTTCTCCAAAATTGAGGCGGGCAAACTCGACTTGGAGCCCATTGACTTTAGCTTGCGTGACAGCCTTGAGGGTACGATGAAGACGCTGGCCGTGCGGGCTCACAAGAAGGGTCTGGAACTGGCCTGTCATATTCCTCCTGATGTGCCGGACACGGTAGTAGGAGATCCGGGGCGTCTACGCCAACTCGTCGTCAACCTGTCGGGCAACGCTATCAAGTTCACCGAGCAGGGAGAAGTGGTGGTTGACGTTGCGGTGGAATCGCGAACCGAGGAGGAGATCTGCTTGCACTTTGCCGTCAAAGACACCGGGATCGGCCTCCCACCAGAAAAACAGCAAGTGATCTTCGAGGCGTTCTCGCAGGCGGACAGTTCGACGACCCGCAAGTATGGCGGCACGGGGCTGGGTTTGGCAATCTCGACGCAACTCGCCGCCCTGATGGGCGGTAGCATTTGGGTCGAGAGCGAGGTCGGAAAGGGGAGCACGTTTCACTTCACCGCACGCCTGGGGCTGTCAAAAGCGGTGCTGCCAAAGAGACTGACCGAGCCGGTGGACGTGAAGGATCTGCCGGTGCTCGTAGTGGATGACAACGCCACGAACCGACGCATCCTTGAAGAAGTGCTGACTAACTGGGGTATAAAGCCCACCGTGGTCGACGGGGCGCGAGCAGCGCTGGCGGCTATGGAGTGGGCGCGGGACGCCGGTGAGCCGTTTGCTTTGGTGCTCACCGACGGAATGATGCCGGAGATGGACGGCTTCGAGCTGGCCGAGCAGATCAAGCAGCATCCGGACTTGGCTGGAGCCACGATCCTGATGCTGTCATCCGCTGGACAGCGTGGCGACGCCGCCCGCTGCCGCGAGCTGGGAGTCTCCGCCTATCTGACGAAGCCGATCAAGCAGTCGGACCTGCTGGACGCCATTGTGACCCTGCTGCATAAGTCCCCTCCCGAAGCGCACAAACCTCTCCTCAGGTCCCAACTTTCCGCGCCTGAGACCCCATCTCGCCTCCGGATTCTCCTGGCCGAGGACAATGTGATTAACCAACGAGTGGTGACCGGGATTTTGGAGAAGCGGGGACACACGGTTGTGGTGGCGGGCAATGGCAAAGAAGCGTTGGTCGCTTTGGAGCAAGAGGATTTTGACCTCCTGCTGATGGACGTGCAGATGCCGGAGATGGACGGCTTTGAGGTGACCCGCATCATTCGCGAATGCGAAGCCATGAAAAATGCAGAACGCGGAACGATGAACGATGAGCGCGACACACCAAATTCATCCTTCATCCTTCATCCTTCATCCTTGTCCCATCTGCCCATCGTCGCTATGACAGCCCATGCGATGAAAGGCGACCGCGAGCGTTGCCTCGAAGCGGGAATGGACGGCTATGTTTCTAAGCCGCTCCGGGCGCAGCAACTCTTCGAGGTCATCGCCGGTCTGGTCCCTACTCTCGCTGAAGCGGAAACAGACACTCCGGACCAAACGGTAGCGACCAAATCAGTATTTGATTGGGACGCGGCTCTGGATCGCGTTGAAGGCAATAAGGAACTGTTACAGGAAATCATTGAACTGTTCTTTGACGAAATCCCCAAGTTATTGTCGGCGATTCACGAATCTCTGGTGCGTCGTGACGCTAAAGCTCTAGAGCGTGCGGCGCACACGTTAAAAGGCGCGATGGGCAATCTCAGCGCGAAGGAGGCCTTCACCGCAGCTCGACGGTTGGAAATGCTTGGACGCAGCGGGGATTTGACCAACGTCGAAGATGTCTATGCTGAACTCGAAGAAGCGATTAACCATCTTACGATTGTGCTCGCCGCGCTAAAGGAAGAGGATATCGCAGGAAGCTCCGCATGACCGCCCAGAAAGGATTATGATTATGAAGGTGCTAGTCGCGGATGACGAGGCCATTTCTCGCCGCCTTCTGCAAGGCTACCTGGAGCGTTGGGGTCACGAGGTGGTGGCAGCCAAGGATGGCGCCGAAGCGTGGGACCTGTTTATCGCTGGCGACTTCCCGATTGTCATCAGCGATTGGGTGATGCCGGAGCTGGATGGCGTGGAGTTAATTCGTCGCATTCGGGCGCACCAGCGTCCAGGCTATGTCTATGCCGTGCTGGTGACCTCAAAATCCCAGAAAGAAGACCTAATTGAAGGGATGGAGGCAGGCGCCGACGATTTCATCACCAAGCCGTTCGACCGCGACGAACTTCGGGTCCGCTTGCGCGCGGGTAAGCGCATCATCGAATTAGAAACTGCGCTCCTCGCCTCTCTGGACGAGCTGTCAGAAGCACGCCAACGAGAGGTAGAGATCGGCGCCAAGATCCAGCAGACGCTCTTGCTCGGCCAGCCGCCACATAACCTTCCGGGAGTGCGAGTGGCGGCTCTCACCGTTCCTTCGCAGCAGATTGACGGTGACTTCTACGACTTTTACAAGCACAGTGACTCTTGCCTCGACGTCGTCGTTGGTGACGTTATGGGCAAAGGAGTTCCCGCCGCCCTACTAGGAGCCGCTATCAAGAGCTACTTCCTGCACGCGTTGAACAGTCTGAACGCGGCCGTGGGTCGGAGGAGGCTCCCTGAGCCTGAGGAAATAGTCACGTCGGTTCACGGCGACATCACCAGAGAGTTTATTAACCTCGAAAGCTTTGCCACTCTCTGCTACGCGCGCATCGACCTGGAGAAACGCCAAATCGCTGTGGTCGACTGCGGGCACACGAAAACGGTCCACTTTCGGCGCCACACCGGCGCTTGTGAAGTCCTGCAAGACGCACGCGCGCCCTTGGGCGTCAGCGAGCAGGAAATCTATAAGCAAGTTGCTTTTCCGTTTGCTGCAGGAGACCTGTTTGTGTTCTACTCGGATGGTGTGACCGAGGCGCAGAATGAAGCGGGCGAGTTCTTCGGCACAGGTCGTCTCCTTGAGCTGATCAAGGCAAGCGGAGAACTTCCCCCCGAGGAGATGGTGAACCGCGTCTGGCAGGCGGTGATAGCCTTTTCGCACGCGGAAGCATTCGCCGACGATGTAACGTGCGTGGCTGTCAGAATCACCGACACCCGGTAAGCGCCCCTGTACGAGGTAAAAGAGGCAAACAGCCTTTCCGCTTTGATAAGAAAGAATCCGGGACGCACGAGCCGCTGATGAAAGCCAAGAATTAAAAAGCAAAAGACGAATGACGCAATGACGACTGGGGCAATTGGCGCCGGAGCGCCGCCCACATGAGGTTTGTCATATTACTCTCACGCCAGGAGGCAGGTTATGGCTGCACAACAAGGCAATATCCGTGTCTACCAGCATGATCAGACGGTCACGTTTCAAGTGGAAGGTCAGGCTACGATGCGGCACAGCCCGGCCGTTCGCCGGTATGTGGAGCAGAGCCTCACCGTCGGCGCGCCGGCGCTCTCCGTGGATCTGCGCCACTGCATACACATGGACAGCACCTTCCTGGGAACCCTGCTGTTTCTCAAACGTCTTGTCGAACGCTACGAAGGGGGCGC
>CAZUFQ010000620.1:0-4726 GCA_964618735.1 uncultured Enterobacteriaceae bacterium | reverse complement strand
AGGGCATGGGCGTGGTGCTCGCCGACTTCAACAATGACGGTTGGACAGACATTGCTATCGCCAACGATACATGGCCGAATTTCCTATTCTTGAACAAGCATGACGGAACGTTTCAGGACGTATCGTTGGTTTCTGGCCTTTGGGCGTGTGGGGGCGGGAGTTGGGGCTGGGATTATGGGGGCCCGGGCCAAGTACAGGCAAAGCGCTATTGGCGTAGGACAAGGGGGCATTTTTGTTCCCGGTCAGACTTGTCAGTAACCATCGCCAAGCAATCTCAACTTCACAACGTTAAACGGCTACTACGTGTCACCATTAGTTATTAATCGTGAGGATGGCTCAGTTGAGGCCGTTTCGCCAACGGACCCACGCTCACGCGGCTATCGCACCACGATCGAGACAAATGCGACGAGAGATTGGATCAAGCAGCGTAACCCACGCAAACCATGGATGGCGACGTTGAGCTTCTCCTCTGCACACGCCCCCTATCAACAACCGCCAGCAGCGCTCGTGTCCGCCGAATCTCCGAACAGCAGCAGTTTCGACTGCACGAATCAAGTGGCGCAGCGCATCCTCAGCAACCAAATGATTGAGTCGATCGATCACGAAATCGGACGCTTGTTGGTCGAACTCGGTCTCGCCAAACGCACCCCTACTGGCCAGCTCGACTATCACCCGGAGACGACCAATACGATGGTAGCCATTATCGGAGACAACGGGACGTATTTTGCCGGCGTGAAAGAGCCCTTCATTCCAAAGAAGTCCAAAGGAACAGTCTACCAAACCGGCGTGTGGGTGCCCTTGATCGTCTCCGGTCCACTCGTGGCTTTACCAGATCGAGAGGTCAGACACATGGTCAACGTCGCAGACCTCTTCCAGTTGTTCGGAGAGATCGCCGGTCTAGATGTCCACAAAGCAGTCCCCAAATCCCATAACCTCGACTCGGCCTCCATGTTGCCCTATCTGACCAATCCCACTCAAGGAAGCATCCGGACAGTCAATTTCACTCAAACGGCGAGTAACATCATCGCCACGAGCACCGTTCTTTGGCCTTGCGTCCTTCCTTCAGTCAACACCTGCCTCGAACTTTTTCCATTCAAGCAACTGTGCAATTTCGAGGATGGGAAGTGGTACGGTCCTGACAGTGATGATCCCAATTTCCCTGATGGTTTAGCATCCTGTTGCGAGGTCAATAGCGCTACGGGCAGCAACTACACGCTCTTGCCAGATTCTCAAGTCGCCACTCGTGACGACCATTTCAAAGTTGTACAGAAAGTCATTGAAACCTGCCCAGGGAAGAAAACCGCTGTGGAGTTTTATGAGATCAACGAATTGGCTCCGCTTCCGACATTGGACGAAAACGACCTCCTTGGCGGTCAGGGACTCGCGGGAGAGAACTTGCTGACCCCGGAACAGAAACAACACTTTCAAAGTCTCCGTTCCCAGATGACTAACATTCTTGCTTCTGAGCCGAGCTGCCCCGGCGATGGCAACCTCGACAAGAAGGTTAACGGCAAAGACATCCAAAATTGGAAGGTCTTCAGCTCCGTGCCATTGAACGAAAATCAACAAAATCCAAGCTGGTACGACTTCAACTTCGATGGCAAGACCGACGAGTTAGACTTGGCAATCATTCGTCAGCATCAGGGAACGAATTGTCTCAAGCAGCAATAGCCAAGCAAAAGTAGCGGAGATGGGGCGCACTCCCTGCGCCCTCTCATGAAGGACTTTTTCAACGCATGACGAGAAAAAAAGGAGACCACCATGACCCGAGGCTTTATACCAAATCCTCTATACTAAATCTCCAGGCTATTGCAACTCGAACCACTCGTCCTTCGTCGAGCACACCGAGATAAAGACACAGCCGTTGCGCGTGAAGACATCAGAGTGTCGGGTGCGGGCTTCGGCGCGGCAGTAATCGCCCAATTTCATTTCTATTCCGTCAACCACAAGATCCCCTTCGAGCAGGTAGGACTCTTCTACGCCCGCATGGCGATGCGGACGAATCCGTGAGCCCGGAGCCATACGCACCAGGTAAGTAATCATCTCCCGCGCCTCATCAAGCGAAAGCACTTTGATGTCTACTGCCGGGGCATTTCCTTCATTCCACGCCAGGGCTTCGGAACGCACAAACTTGACGCCGTTGTTCTCAATAATCGGGTGCGCAGCTGATAGGCCCTCAACCTGTATCCGCGCTAACACGCGGTCGCGCAGTTCAGGTTGGGGCGTTTGTGAAGGCGCTGCATGGCTAAGGTCTGTTATCACTGGAGAAAACGCCGCAATTTCCGCGCTGCAGAATTCACACCCTTCTTCCAGATGTTGCTCGAACTCATGCAGTTCATCTCCACGCAAAGCGCCTAACGAGTACAGCGCTGCAAGGTCACGTTCTTCCTCTCTCGAATATCCAGACATCATGATGAGCTTCCTTTAATTGACCGCTGCCGAGAATGGCGCAAGCGGCCCGAGTAGCTCGCGTAGCCGTAATAATCCCGTGCGAATCCGTGTTTTCACTGTTCCCAACGGCTGCCCTAAGCGAGCAGCAATCTCGGTATGACTGAGATCGGAAAAATAAGCCAGTTCGATAGCCTGGCGCTGATCCTTATGCAAACTTTCCAAAGCGCGACAGACGACTCGACGACGTTCCGCCGCACTCGACGTTTCCTCGGGGTCAAAGGCCCCTGCAAGCGCAGGCGTCGCCTCTTCCAACGGCTCAGTATTTTGCGTCCGTTGGCGTAATCGCAGCAGATCAATCGACCGGCTCCGGGTGAGCGTCAACAACCAAGCCAGAGGAGTTCCCCGTTGAGGATCGTACATCCGCGCTTGGACCCACACCTGAGCATAGACTTCAATCACGACATCTTCCGCAGCCGCGCGTTCGCTCAAAATACGCAGAGCCAACCCAAAAACAAGGGTGTTGGTCACATCGTACAGTTCCGCCACCGCAGTCTGGTCGCCCTTTGCGATACGCTGTAGCAGTAACATCCAGCTGGCGTCCCCGTTCGCAGGCGCGGGACCTTCATTTGATTCGCGCACGGTCGTTCGCTTTCCTATCTCACCGCGCTTGAAAGCAATCACTCGTCCCATGCTCATATCCTTATTCGTGAAGAACCATACGAAGCAAAGCAATGGATCGGATGTCGCCAGCACGGAGCTATAACATTTCAGGTTTGTCGAGCCGCGGCTACCAAGGAGGTCGCGACTTGAGGATTACTGCCGAAATGCAGGTGAATATAACTCGCTAAGCAGCGCTTATAGAGAAACCCTTCAGCCTTCGGATCATCGGCAACGCGTTTGCGCACGTTGTAAACATACGAAATTTTTTCACCGAATGAGGGCTGTCTCTCTAGTTGTGAGTAATGAAACTCGTGACCACGTATTCGTCCGGTCGGCAGCACAGGATTAGAGTGCGGCGCGTCCACCTCTGTGTATCCCAAGGCGCAGAGGCGCGGCAACATCCGCGCTGTCGCGGGGAAAATACCCACCATCGGAAAGTCCCGACCTTCAACTGTTCGAATCGCCTGGGTCAGATACATCAATCCCCCACACTCGGCGTAGACGACTCCACCTTGTTCAATAAAGCATCGTAGTTCTTCACGCATACTGGTATTGGTCGCTAAACGCTCGGCATGTACTTCTGGATAGCCTCCGCCTAAATAAATTCCCTGGAGATTCGCCGGTAGATGTGAGTCCCGCAGCGGACTGAAAAAAATCAGTTCTGCGCCAGCCTGTTCAAGCAAGGTCAAATTATCAGGGTAATAAAAGCAAAACGCTTCGTCTTTCGCGATTCCAAAGCGCACGGCCTTTCCAGTAGTTGGCTGTGGCGGTTCTGGTAGAGAGAAAGACGGGGGCGCTACTGAATGCTGCAACAGTGCGTCAAGATCTAGATGCGTTTCGGTAATTACTGCTAACTGATCAATGCGCTCTGGCGTCAGGATATATTCCTCTTGCGTTACTAGCCCTAAATGTCGTTCGGGCATAGCGATCGCACGTTCGGTAGGTAACCCTCCAAGAAGAGTCATGCCGGGAACGCTTTCCAACGCTTCACGCAAATACTGGAGATGAGCTGCGCCTGCAATCCGATTGAAAATTACCCCAGTCACTTTTAGTCCTGGATCGAAATTCTGAAATCCATGGATAAGGGCAGCCACGCTCCGCGCCATCGCTGACGCATCGACAACGAGAATGACCGGCAGTCCTAGCCATTTCGCCATCTCTGCGGTGCTACCGGATTCGGTTTTGCCGTCATACCCATCGAACAGGCCCATCATCCCTTCCACAACGCCACCATCTTTTCCCGCCAGGTTGTGGAAGAAAGTCTGCGTATTGTACTCACGCGACAGCATCCAGCCATCCAAGGTGCACGCAGGCAAGCCAGTGATAGCGGTATGATGACCAGGATCAATAAAATCTGGCCCAACCTTGAAAGATTGCACCTGTAAGCCTCGTTTCCGCAACGCCGCTAAAATACCGAGAGTGATCGTTGTTTTCCCTACTCCACTCTGCGTACCGGCAATAACAAAAGCGAACATAATAATTCTTTCACCACATGAATTTCTGTGCGGTCAGCGCAGCCGTCACTTTCACTATTCTCGCCCCTTCCCTACTAGACCAACCTTTCGTCCCAAGGTATTATTCCCCTCCGCAACGGTTCCTTTGTGTTCGCTCTACAAAAACCGCAGTTTTTTCGCGAGGATGGCGGAACTGGCAGACGCGCTAGTTTGAGGGGCTA
>CAZUFQ010000619.1:0-4753 GCA_964618735.1 uncultured Enterobacteriaceae bacterium | reverse complement strand
CGATCTCAACTTTTAAAAGGGCTCTTGCTCGTAACCCAGACTTCGTGCCCGCTCACGGATTCCTGGTGATCATTTATAGTGAAACTGGCTCACGAGAAGAGGCCCAGGCTGCGGGGTCGGCAGCTTTGCGGCTGAGCCCCCAGTTTTCGTCCCATACGCTCCAACAGCGGCTGCCCTATAAGGATCCAGCCGTGGTAGCCCGTGTGCTCGACGCTCTCCGTAAGTCCGGGCTCAGCTAAGAGATCAGGATCTGGAGCTAGGGTCTTATCTCTGGCTGCTCTTCTGTATTTCTGCTATCCCAAAGGTAGTGAGGGACACGGCGTTTACTTGATCCGAAACAGTCTTCTGAGCTACAGCGCATTGAAGAAGCCTTACAGCAATCGGGCAAGAATTGGTCTTTGGCGTGCAAGCGAATGCGGCTATATGAAGCCGATGCCCAAAGAAACATGAGAAAAATAGAGCTTGCTTCATCCTACGTGCAGTGGTCTGTCGCTCTCGTCATGCTCTTGGCGAGCAGTAGGCTACTCACTAATAGTGTAGATGCGCAAGAGCATGCCCAACCTATCAAAATTGGGGTGCTGACGGCATCGTGGGGGCCCACGCCAGAGGTGGTTGGCCTGCGGGATGGTCTACTGGAGCTGGGCTATCGCGAGAATGAGCAATTCGCTCTCGGCGTCCGCTTCACCCAAGGAGATCTGACAGCCTTGCCTGTCGCTGCGCGTGAGCTAGTCCGGTATGGGGTAGACATCATCGTCGCGGATTATGGCTATTCAGCGCAGGCGGCGCAGATGGCGACCTCCCAGATCCCGATCGTCTTCATCGGTGATTCGGACCCCATAGGGCTAGGCCTAATCCAGAGCTTCGCCCGACCTGGCGGCAACATCACTGGGGTGACCGGTCTGTACCTCGAGCTGAGCCCGAAACGCTTGGAAGTCTTTCAGGAGATTGTCCCGAATCTGAAACGGGTCCTGTACCTCCACGATGTCGCTGATGCCGCCGCCGTGGCGCAGGCAAGCACGTACCGTGAAGCTGCTCGCCACCTCGGAATCGAGCTGATAGAGCAATCAGTGCGGACCGAGGAAGAGGCGCAGGCGACTCTCGCTCAGATCTCAAAGAGCAAGGTGGATGGAATCCTCGTACGGAGCGCTGTCTATTTAAACATTCCTGGCTTTGTCCTGGAGACCGTTTCTCGACAAATGATCCCAACAATGTGGGATGTATCGTTCTTAGTAGAGCGCGGCGCACTTGCTAGCTACGGTCCAGACTTGCACGAAATGGGCCGGCAGGCGGCGCGCCTGGTGGACAAGATCCTCAAAGGGACGAAGCCGGCGGATATTCCTGTGGAGGCGAATCCAAAGATCGAGTTTGTTATCAATCTGAAAGCCGCCAAAGCCCTGGGGCTCACGATCGCGCCGGAGGTGTTGTACCGGGCCGATCGGATCATCCGCTGAGTCCATGCCGAGGAACAGAGGCGAAACAGGGGGGAATCTGTGTTATAGAGGGTCAGAAGATATTGTCTCCTGATAAAGGAGGGAGAATATGGTAGCGCATCGCCTAAAAGGTCTATTCCTGTCCAGCGTGCTGCTGGGAAGTGTACTAAGCGTAGCCAGCGTGGCCATAGCAGTGGAGGTCGGGGACAAAGCCCCGGGCTTTACGCTTCCGAGCACGACAGGAAAAGACATCAGCCTGAGCGAGTTTCTGGGTAAGAAGAATGTCCTGATTGAGTTCTATGGCGCCGATTTCAACCCCGTGTGAGCGGCGAACCTGTCGGCCAGGAAGGCCGACTACAAGAAATTTGAAGAATTAAATGTCCAACTTTTCGGGATTACCGATAATCTCCCCTTTTCCCAGAAAGCGTTTGCCGATTCACTCCAATTGCCGTATCCACTCCTCAGCGACATGAAATTAGACGCTGTCAAGGCGTATGGCGTTATGGACGGAGGGAAGTGGAGGAGATCATTCTTCCTCGTGGATAAGGAGGGAATCGTCCGGGGGAAGTGGACCGGTGAGGACTCAGGCGTGTTTCCCAACGAACTACTCCTCAAGGGGGCGCAAGAAATTACGGGAAAACCGGCAGAAGATGCTGGTGAAAAGAAACCGTCAGCGATGTGAGAGGCAATATCACAAGAGGCAATGAAACAAGTGACGGATAACATAAAGTTGGGCCCACGACCTAGAGATTCGTGTCTACGGCGTCACAGCGGGGGCGAGAGAGGAGGCGCCTCTCTCAAGCCAAGCGCGGCATTTCACAATACCAGGAGGGAGTTATGCGTCGAGTGTTGGTTACATTGATATCGGGGATCTGCTTTGCAGCATACTGCACTGCAGCGAACGCACAGCAATTACCGAAGTCCGGAACGTTCACTGTCCAAAGCGGGTGGAAGGCGATTGGCGAGACAACCCAAGTCGCAGAGGGTCGCACCTACGGCTCTGGGAACTTGTGGGGAGTTATATTCAACGACAAGGGATCCGGACCCCTTCACTGGGGGCCAGGCGTCTGCCCATACACGCTTGCGGTCATAAGCGGTGCTCTCACGGCTCAGGGACAGTGCTCCTGGAGTGATGCTGATGGCGACAAGATTTTTACTGAGTGGACAGGGTCTATGCCATCGAATGCTCCGTTTGACGGTCTGCACAACATCACCGGAGGAACGGGCAAGTTCAGTGGGATACAGGGTAAAGCGCCGTTCCATTGTAAAGCGCTTAACGCTAGCGGGCAGTATGCATGTACGCAACAGTTTGAGTATCAGCTGCCATAACTTCCGCGGCTGCGATAAGGGGACCCAACAACGCGCGGACGAAGAGACTCGGGGATGCGCCTCTTCATCTGCTGAGTACACAAGAGGATACTCATAATGCTTAACTGAGGAAGAATGATGAACATTGCGTTCCTCTCTGAAGACACCCCTCACGCCGAGGCTATTCGCGCTACCCCCGGAAGCAGAGGCGGCGGCCGATTGCTGCGGCGGACATTTATCATCGCTCTTGTCCTCGTGAGCGGAGGGCTACTCACAAGTGGCGCAGTCGAACTCTTCTTTCGCTACCGTGAGAGCGTCGCGGGCATCTGGGCGCTGCAACGAGAGATGGCGCAAGGGGCCGCCTTCAAGATTCAGCAGTTTGTGCAGGACATCGAGAAGACGATGCGGGCGTCCACGCAGACGCCAGACATTGTAACTGCAGGGCTGACGGAGGCCTACCGGTTCCAACTCAGCAAGCTGCTGAAAGTCACCCCTGCAATTACTACGGCTACTGTGCTGGATCCCAACGGCCGCGAACTGCTGAAGGAGTCACGAGTGGAAATGACCCAGCCGGAGGATTTGGGGGACCGTTCCTCAGACGAGGCCTTCGTGCAGGCTCGTAGCGGCGCTGTGTTCTTAAGTCCGGTATATTTTGTAAGACAGTCCGAGCCATACATGCGTATCGCCGTTCCCATCGAGCCCTTCGCTGGGGAGGTGATTGGTGTTCTGATTGCCGAAGTTAATCTCAAATATATCTGGGAGGTCATCTCGCAGATCAAAGTGGGCCAAACCGGGTACGCCTATGTCGTCTCGCGTGAGGGGGACCTCATCGCCCATCCCGACATCAGTTTGGTTCTACAAAAGCAAAATCTCAAAAATCTTGTCCAAGTGCAGGCGGCATTGGCCGGCGCGCCGGGTCCGTTTGCCGCTCAGCCGAACCTAGCTGGCCGGCAGGTTTTCCCAGCCTACGCGACTATTCCTGAACTGGGGTGGGCGGTGCTCGTCGAGCGGCCGACCGCTGAGGCTTATGCGCCGCTATATGCTTCCATTCTCAGAACCTCTGTGCTCCTTCTGGTTGGCCTTGGCATGGCTACCCTGGCAAGCCTGTTGATTAGCCGTCGAGTCGTGAGCCCGGTAGAAGTGCTCCGCCAGGGAGCAGCCCAAATCGGTGCGGGCGCGCTGGATCACCGTATCAATGTCCAGACCGGTGATGAGTTAGAAGCTCTAGCCACGGAGTTCAACCGTATGGCTGCCCAGCTCCAAGAGTCATACGCCAGTCTGGAACAGAAGGTCGAGGAGCGTACACAGGAACTCGAGATCGCCAACAAACACAAATCCCAGTTCCTCGCCAATATGAGCCATGAACTGCGCACTCCTTTGAACGGCATCCAGGGCTATACCGAACTTATTGTAGACGGCATTTATGGCGAGGTGCCGGAGAAAATCAAAGAAATCATGGAGCGTATACAGCAAAGCGGCAACCGTCTCCTCAGCTTGATCAACGCGGTCCTCGATCTCTCGAAGATCGAGGCGGGGCGGATCACACTCTCGCTTGCTGACTATTCGATGAAGGGAGTCGTACAAAACGTTTTCACAGCGGTAGAGCCGCTGGCGGCGGAAAAGAAGCTTGCTCTGAACGTGGACATACAGCCTGACTTGCCGGTGGGCAAAGGCGATGAACAACGGATCACCCAAGTGCTCACGAACCTTGTCGGCAACGCCATCAAGTTCACTGAAGTCGGTAGAGTTGGCGTGCACATAACCTCAGTGAACGGTACATTTGAGGTCGCGGTGTCTGACTCAGGGATCGGGATTGCAGAAGCCGATCAACAAAAAGTCTTCGAAGAATTCCAACAAGCTGATAGTTCTAGTACTCGAAAGAAGGGCGGCACCGGGCTGGGGCTGACCATCGCCAAAAAAATTGTTGAGTTGCATGGTGGACGCATCTGGGTAGAATCGAACCTGGGACAAGGCTCGATCTTTCAGTTTACGCTGCCGGTGCGTGTCGAACAGCA
>CAZUFQ010000618.1:2551-4757 GCA_964618735.1 uncultured Enterobacteriaceae bacterium | reverse complement strand
CATTTGGACTCTCCTTGGGGTGCTCGGCCCCACGCGCTCTCACGCACTGTCTTCGCCGAGTGACAGGGAGAGCACGCCGCAGCCCAATTTGATTCCCGCCAGAATAGTTCCGCATCGCCCTTGTGAGGGACAACGTGGTCAACTTCCGCCGACGCTGCATATCTGGGTGTCTGCTTCTTTAAGCAGTCCTCATACAGAGGATGAGCATGCAAAAACATCAAGCGTGCTCGCCGCCAGCGGTCCGTCTTGTACCAGCTGTGATAGGCAGGCCTCGCTTGATTCACCCGTTTCGTCTCCGCTCTCTGGTGCTCCGGGCAAAACCGTTCGCGTGTGAGTTGCGGGCAACCAGGTTTCGCACAGGGTCGCGGGGCTTTCATTGGTATTCGTTAGTCCGTCCTTTGGCTTTGGTGTTCATGCTGCGGCGCCTTTCTCTACTGGCGTCAGCGCCTCACACCCCGTGTGTTTTGAAACGGCGGCGCAGTTTGGCAGTGGCGTTAATTTTCTGCGTCGCCGTTTTGTCTTCTGCCTTCCACAGCAGTGACAATGTGCAGTCAGCATAGAAAGATGAAAATTTCATGAATTTCCACACTCGTTCCACAACTTTTCGTAGTTGCGTTCACGCCGCTTGAGCCGGTTCTTCCGCCAGCGTCATCGCCGCTTTTAATTCGTCAAGCTGTTCGTCTTTTAACTGCGTCACTGAACGTAAGAGCCAGCCATGGCCGAATCGATCAGAGCCAGCTTGATAGAGCCGAAATGAGATCACGTCGGGTGCGCTCGAAATAATGTCGAGACGGAAGTTATTGGTGAGTTCGATTTGCATACTTATTTCCTTTCTTTACACGTTCCGTTCTTCAAGCGCCCTCATTGCCGCGTCTCTGTGAAGCCTTCGACGTAACGCCGCCATACCTCTGGAGGCGTGTTGAGTTCTTGTAGCGTTTCAGCGAGAGACTACCCGCCGGCCCACCAGTGATATTTTCTGTCAATCGTAAATGGGATGCGCAGCTCGCCGGTGAGCGTCAGGTAGGGTTTCGTCAGTAATTCTACGACGGCAGTTTTGTGAGCCCGGATTTGCTCTCGTAAAGAATCGGTTAAGCAAGCCGCCGGTTTCACCGCCAACTTTCCTTCTGGAAGAGGGGTGAGAATAAATCCTTGCTGTTCAAGTTGATGGAGCAATTCTAAGGCATTCATTCGAACAACTCCTCTTCTCGCGCATCGTTGATGAGGTGTGGCTTCAGAAGCGTATTCGTTGATGGACAATGAAAAACGAAAATGGAAAGGAACTGAGGCATTTCAGATATAGCGTGAGTGCTGACCCCATCAGGGAAGAGAAGGATATCCCGCCATTCTCCAGCTCCTCGGCATTTCTCGAATTTTTTGAGGAAAAGATTGCTGGCTCGAGCTGTTGAGGGCGCCAGATACCGAAAGTCCCGATTTTCTGAAAAAATTCACGCCGGAGAACCCCATCTTTGTGGGATGGTATATTCTCCAGCATGTCATTAACAAAAAGCTCAGCGACAAGGTTGCACCGTGTCTGCTTTGGAAACGGAACCAAGATCTCGGTTTGTACTTCCGTCCCTTGACCCTGCTCGGAATGCTGTGGTTTCAGTTCGCTTGGGACGTCACACGTACGCGCAGCATTCAAAAGTGCGCACACTGTGGAAAGCGAAAAGCACGGAGAAAATGGTGTTCGGATTCCTGCAAAAGTATGGCCTGTCGTAAAGAGGCAAAGCTTCGGCAGGACGCCTAGCCCTGTTGTGATAATTCGCGGGACTCTATAGGGGAATCCTGAGAATTGGGAAACAAGGTGAGAAGTGCAAAATCCCGCTCCCGCGCAGCCCTGGCGCGGGTTTCCCAGCTTCTATGCAGGGTTACTAGAGTTACATGGAAAGAATCTGGTAAAGTGCCCGCCAGACTCGTAATAGGGAGGGTTCGTTATGAGCGGAGTAAAAATCGGCATCGGTTTTGGACTATGGCGACTCGGCATGCCGTCGCCGGATACGATCTGTTCTTATGCTGAACGCGCGGAAGACGTTGGCATCGATTCGATTTGGCTCTCCGATCACATCGTCTCTCGCCAACCGGATTTAGACATCACCTGCATTATGTCTATGTTCGCCGCTCGAACGAAGAAGATCAAAATGGGTCCGAGCGTGTTAACGCTGCCAGCGCGTGATCCCGTCCAGGTCGCCAAAACCTACGCCACGCT
>CAZUFQ010000618.1:0-2451 GCA_964618735.1 uncultured Enterobacteriaceae bacterium | reverse complement strand
TGTTAACGCTGCCAGCGCGTGATCCCGTCCAGGTCGCCAAAACCTACGCCACGCTAGACTATCTGACCGGGAGTTGCGGCCGCGTCATCATGGCGGTTGGCCTCGGCAGCGACCCGCGCGATTGTATCGCGTGCGGCATCAACCCCGAGGAGCGCGCCAAGCGCATGGAAGAAGGGGTTCAGGTCATGCGGAAACTCTGGGCCGGACCGAATGTTTCTCACGAAGGCAAGTTTTACAAATTCAGTGACGTTACGATCACGCCGCGCCCGGCAAAAGGTTCACTCGATGTGTGGATTGGCGGCAAATCAGACTTAGCGATCAAGCGGACAGCTCGCTACGGCGATGGCTGGTTCCCCTCCTTTGTTTCACCGGAAGAATTTAGAGAGGGCATAGGAAAACTGATTGATTATGGGAAACAGTACAACCGCGAGATCAATACACGCGAAGCCGGCGTGCTGCTCCTCACACACCTGAGTGAGAACCGCTCCCGAGCGCAGGAAATCACGCAAAAGTTCTTCTCCGGCTTTCCGGCTCCGGTCGAAGCCATGGCGGCGCGGTGCGCAATCGGCTCAGCACAGGAATGTATTGAGAAAGTACAGTCGTACGTGGAGGCGGGATGCAGTAAGTTCGTCTTGTGGCCCATCGTCCCCCCCGAGGAACTCGTTTCCCAAATTGAACAATACGGAAAAGAGGTCATCCCGCAATTCTCATAGGTCGCCCCCTGAGGCGCTCACTCTTCGGAACGGAATCATGGACGTTTTCGCTTGTATTCAATCGCGCCCGGCTGTGCGAAGCTTTCGCACGGAGCAAATACCAGAAGATGTTATCAAGAAGATTCTCCATGCGGGTCGCCAAGCCCATTCGCAGCGGAACCGGCAACCTTGGCGGTTTGTTATCGTGCAGAATCGAGACACTCTCAAGCAGATCGGCGCTCTCGCCTCGACCGGCCCCTACATCGCAGAGGCCCCGCTCGCCATCGCGCTCGTCATCGAAGGCGCAAAGAACCCGTATATTGACGCAACGCGCGCCGCTGAGTGTCTCATGCTCGCCGCCTGGAGCGAAGGGATAGGCTCGTGTTGGGTTGGCGGTATAGACCGTCCCAAGATTAAAGAGTTGCTTGGTATTCCAGAAGAGGCGGAACTTATCACGGTCATTCCGTTCGGTTATCCAACAGCAGAAGAAACAACCAAGCCTAAAGTGAGAAAACGACTAGGGAAGATCGCCTTTCGAGAGCGCTATGGCGATCCCTATCTATCGTAATGAGGCAACGTAGCAATCCTTATGTCACGTGTTGCGTCTTCTGTCGTTGAATGCTTTCATTTTGCACAGTCACTCTAGTCATAGGGAGAGAAAGCACAGTTCATGGACCGTATCGAAAGTAAAATTCGCACGAATTCCCCGGAATTTCAGGCTAACGTCGCCCACATGGCGACGTTGGTGAAAAAGTTAAAAGAAGAAAGCGCCCTTGCTCGTCTAGGCGGACCAGAGGAATTTCGTAAACGCCACAAGGAGCGCGGAAAGTTATTGCCGCGAGAACGCATCGAAGCATTACTCGACCCCAATACGCCATTTCTCGAACTCTCGCCTCTTGCCGCCTACGGCATGTACGATAATCCGCCTTCGGCGGGGATCGTCACCGGCATTGGGGTCATTCATGGTCGCGAGGCAGTCATCGTGTCTAACGATGCGACAGTCAAAGGCGGCAGCTATTACCCGATAACAGTAAAAAAGCATCTACGCGCGCAAGAAGTTGCCCAAGACAATTGTTTGCCGTGCGTGTATCTGGTCGACTCCGGCGGCGCCAATCTACCGTATCAAGCAGATATCTTTCCAGACCGTGAGCACTTCGGACGCATTTTCTACAATGAAGCACGCATGTCAGCGCTGGGCATTCCCCAAATCGCCGTAGTCATGGGTTCCTGCACGGCGGGCGGCGCGTATGTGCCGGCCATGGCGGATGAAAACGTCATTGTGCGCGAGCGCGGCACCATCTTTCTTGCCGGTCCACCTTTGGTGAAAGCCGCAACTGGAGAAGAAGTGACAGCGGAAGAACTCGGCGGCGGCGACGTCCATACCCGTCTCTCGGGCGTGTCCGACCATCTGGCGGACAACGACGAACATGCGCTCGAAATCGCGCGTTCCATTTTTGAGAATCTACCACGCGCTCAGAAATTTCCTCTTGAGAGAGAGACGCCTGAAGATCCAGCGTATGATCCCGCGGAACTGCATGGAGTCATTCCGCGCGACACCCGTGTTCCCTACGACGTCCACGAAGTCATTGCTCGGCTTGTCGACGGCAGCCGATTTCATGAATTCAAGGCGCGCTATGGCTCCACGCTCGTCACTGGATTTGCACGCATTCATGGTAATCTCAGTGGCATTGTCGCCAACAATGGTGTGCTCTTCTCAGATTCGGCAACCAACGGCGCACACTTGATTGATCCCTGAGTT
>CAZUFQ010000617.1:3035-4763 GCA_964618735.1 uncultured Enterobacteriaceae bacterium | reverse complement strand
ACAGACACGAAACTTATTCTCGCGCGTCTTTCGGAGGCCGCTGGCGATTGTCCCTCGGCCTTGCGCCAGTATGTATCCCTCCTGGCTCCCGGCCTGTCATCCAGAATATCGAACCCTGTCCAAGAGGGAATCGAGCGTTGCAAGCGGACTTCGCCGCAGTGACAGTCTAGGGTCGAATAAAGTTCACCGTGCGGTGTGGAGCAATATATTTTTTGTGCTTCATCCCTTCGTGCTGCGAGCCAGCAAACACCCCAGACCTGTTCCTACTAAGAATAGTGGCACGGGATAACTGCGCACCAAGCTGATGAGGTCGGTAAAAAGATCCTTGTAGCCTTTGTCTTGCCAATACATGCTCGTCGATTCCGATCCATCCCCTACAGCGGACGCCGCGTTAACCGCATTAACTGCGTCTGTGTTCATAATGGCCGCCGCGCCGAGTTGCTGCGCTCTGGTCGCCAGACCGGCAGCGGTGTGAGGAGCTTCTAACATACCATAGCTGGCGTGGTCTCCCTGGGTGTCGCTATATGCTTTCAGATGCCGCTCCACCTCTTGCTGGGCCTGCTCGCGAGTTTGGCCATAGTATGCTTGTACCCAACCGATCAGTTTGTCTTTTTGTCCGCCGATCCGCTCGAAATCGTCATCCGTGAGTTTACCCCACCATGATTTCATGGCGCTCCGCATTTGTTGCCATTGGTTTGCGAAAATATCTTGGTCCATCGATATGTCCTCCATGATCATGAACGAGCGCCTGCGAGATTTGGACAAGAAGCGATCTCAGTTTCATTCTATATTTTTCCTAATCTTGCAGTTGCGTCTTATGTCTTCATTCAGCAATACCAGTGCCAGGATGCAGCACGGTAAAACAGTCGCCAAGCCGCATCTATATCGCAGCGCTAAGAGATCCTGTCTTTATTTTGGAACCACGTGTCTTGTTTCTGGGATAGCGATAAATCCTCATCCATGAAGGCTACTCTCCTCCATTATCATTCTCTGCTATGACAGGTCCCGCACGTTGCGCTCAAGCGCTTGGCGACAGCACAATAGTATCCCGGCCTTTGGCAGCCGCGGAGGAAAAGGCAAAGAAAGATGACAACTACCCACTCGATCACCACCTTATTTATCGATCTCGGAAACGTATTACTGACTGACAGCTGGGGTCCGGCAATGCGGCAGAAGGCCGTGGAGCAGTTCGGCTTTGATTTCGCCGAGGTGGCCAAGCGCAGTCAGCTCACCTTTGAGGGCTATGAAGAGGGCAAGGTCAGCTTGGACGAATATCTCGATTGGGTCGTCTTTCATGAAGAGCGTTCCTTCTCGCGCGAAGCCATCACCGCCTTTATGCTCGCGCAATCCCAGGCCCATCCAGAGATGATGGAATTAGTGCGGTCGCTCCGAGCGTGCTATGGCCTCAAGATAGCCGTGGTCACCAATGATGGGAGAGAGTTCTTCGAGCATCGGGTCAAGCAGTTCGGGCTTAAGGAGTTCATCGATTTCTTCATCGTCTCATCCTTTGTGCATTGTCGGAAACCTGAAATAGAAATTTATCGGATGGCGCTCGATATCGCTCAAGTGGATCCTGAAGAGGTCGTCTACATCGACCATCAGGAATTGTTTGTGGAAGTCGCGCGGGGTTTAGGATTGCATGTCATTCATTATACCGACTATGCTACTAAACGGGCCCCCCTTGCCCAGTTTGTGCTTTACCGCCCAGAAAACTGAACCAATCATAAA
>CAZUFQ010000617.1:0-3025 GCA_964618735.1 uncultured Enterobacteriaceae bacterium | reverse complement strand
CGGCGCTGGGGCTTACACTGCCGGACTGAAGACAGTCGTATGGGCGGCACTGCGTGGTCGCCCGGACTTTGTGGGCCACATAGATCGGCCTCTACGTCGAAGATGCTTCTTTTTCTGCTTGCGGCGGAAAGCTGAACCATTGATAACTCTTCGTGAATGGTTATTATCACCGCATGGCTGTTCAATTTCGGGACTACTATGAGACGTTGGGGGCGCCGCGCACGGCCTCAGAGGCTGAGATTACCAAAGCCTATCGCAAGCTGGCGCGTAAATATCACCCTGATGTGAGCAAGGAAAAAGGCGCTGAGGAAAAGTTCAAAGAGATCGGCGAAGCCTACGCCGTCCTCAAAGATCCAGAAAAGCGCAAGAAATATGACGCACTGGGTGCAAACTGGCAGGAGGGCCAGGACTTCACGCCGCCTCCAGACTGGCAGGAATTCCATTTCGACTTTTCCAACGGGGCTGCGACGGGCAGAAGAGCAGGAGCTGGCCCCGGCGGCATGAACGGCGACTTCAGCGACTTTTTTGCAGCGTTCTTTGGCGGAGGGAATTTCGACGGGTCCGGCTTCGGGCGTTCCGATTCCTGGTCGGACCGGGGGGGCTGGTCCACGCCTTCTCCGACGCAGGAAGCGGATATCACGATTAGCCTTGAAGAGGCGTATCGTGGAGCGACGAAGAATATTGTCCTCCAGATGATGGAGCACAGCTCAGACGGAACCTTCAAGCCAATCACGCGAGAATATGAGGTGAAGATCCCGGCTGGTGTGGGCGAAGGTTCGCGTATCCGTTTGGCGAAACAAGGCAGCGTCCCGCCAGGAGGACGAGAACCTGCAGACGTCTTTTTGCGGGTGCATATCGCTCCCCATCCAGTCTTCAAACTTGACAACAAAGATCTGCGCGTTGAGACGCCGATCGCTCCTTGGGAGGCTGTGCTCGGAGCAAAAGTGCAGGTGCCCACACTCGACGGCTCCGTGAATATGACTGTACCCCCGGGGACACAGAGTGGAAAACGCTTTCGTCTACGCGGCAAAGGGCTTCTGAAGACCGGCGCAGAACGAGGGGACCTCTACGTAACAGTACGGATCATTGTTCCTCAGTTTTTGACTCCGAAGGAGCGCGAACTCTTTGAAGAGCTCCAGAAGACGTCTTCGTTCAATCCGCGCCAGGAGACGGCGACTCTTTGAGAGCGACTGCATTAACTTCGAGTGCAGTGTATGAGTCAGCTCCCCCTGGCATTCTGGAGTGTCTCCGCGAGTGAACTGCTACAACACCTACAGACCACACCGCAGGGTCTGACCAATCAAGAAGCGCAGCGCCGCCTCGCTGGCGCTCGCGCTCATCTCCTCAAGCCCGCCAAGCGAACGGACACCCTGACGCTCCTGCTGGTGCAGTTCAAAAGTCCCATTATCCTCATCTTGTTATTTGCCGCTGGACTGTCGTTATTCCTCCACGATGCGGCTGACACGTTCATCATCATGGCGATTGTCCTGGTCAGTGGCGTGCTGAGTTTTTGGCAGGAACGCGGAGCAGCTGATGCGGTCGAGAAACTGCTTGCGCTTGTCCAGGTAAAGGCGACCGTCCTCCGTGATAACACATTGCAGGAGATCCCGGTCGAAACGATCGTCCCCGGCGACTTGGTGGTGCTTTCTGCAGGAGATGTAGTCCCCGGCGACTGTCTGCTGCAAGAAGCTACTGATCTGTTTGTGGACGAAGCTTCGTTGACGGGCGAGACCTATCCGGTCGAGAAGACCACCGGCGTGCTGGCGCCCGAAACTCCACTGAGTCAACGTCGCAATACGTTGTGGATGGGCACTCACGTTATCAGCGGTACGGAGCGAGCGAGTCTTGCCCGCACGGGAGTGGAGACGGAATTTGGCAAAGTGTCCGCACGACTCAAACTCAGGCCGCTAGAGACTGAATTTGAACACGGCATAAGACGCTTCGGGTATTTCTTGATGGAAGTGACACTCGTGTTGGTGCTGGCGATCTTTGCGATCAATGTCTATCTGGCGCGCCCGGTGTTGGAGTCCTTTTTGTTTTCCCTCGCTCTCGCGGTGGGGCTGACCCCGCAACTGTTGCCGGCGATTATCAGCATCAACCTGGCGCACGGCGCTCGACGTATGGCCCTGGCCAAGGTCATCGTCAAACGGCTCGCATCTATTGAGAACTTTGGCAGTATGAATGTCCTGTGCTCCGATAAAACCGGCACGCTGACTGAAGGGGTCGTGTCTCTCCACTCAGCGCTGGATATCGATGGACGCGCCAGCGACAAGGTGTTACTGTATGCTTATCTCAATGCGTTTTATGAAACGGGGTTTATCAACCCGATCGATGAAGCGATCCGCACTTATCGGCAATTTGATCTGACGAGCTACCAGAAGCTGGGCGAGGCGCCTTATGATTTTATCCGCAAGCGTCTCAGTATTCTCGTGGCGACAGAGGAGAAACGCTTCCTTATCACCAAAAGTGCGTTGGACAATGTTCTTGCTGTCTGCTCTTCAGCGGAAACCGCAGAGGGAACGTCTGTAGACATGCAAGAAGCCCAAGCACGGATTCAGCAACGCTTCGAGGAATTCAGCAGTAAAGGCTTTCGCACGTTGGGCATTGCGTACCGAGCTGTCAGTCCTGACGCGGGGCCTGTTAAGGACTGTGAAACCGCCCTGACGTTTCTGGGGTTTCTCGTGTTCTTTGACCCACCCAAGGCAAACATTACTGAAACCCTGGGTCAGCTCAAGCGTCTTGGCGTGGCGCTGAAGATTATCACGGGAGATAATCCTCTTGTTACCGCCACGGTAAGTCAACAGGTGGGACTCACGAACCCACGCCTCCTCACCGGTTCTGACCTGCGTCACATGAGCAATGAAGCGTTGATGACGCTCGTACAAGAGGTAGACGTCTTTGCCGCAGTGGAGCCTAATCAGAAAGAGCGCATCATTCTCGCCCTGCGTAAGGCGGGGAATGTCGTCGGATATCTATATGCGGAACACACCAAGAATTGGCTGATTAGGTGGCCAGCGCATACAGG
>CAZUFQ010000616.1:0-4766 GCA_964618735.1 uncultured Enterobacteriaceae bacterium | reverse complement strand
AATCTCACCTTCGGGTCCTCTTGGAGCAGGCCTTTACGCTGCTTTCGCGGGTGGATGATTCCTGCCGTCGACCATGACGACAATAGGATCCCACCGGCCCGCCGCCTGTTCTTCCATCCAACTGAACGTTGCAATGATAATCAGGTCGCCAGGGGCGGCTTTGCGCGCTGCGGCGCCATTGAGACAGATCTCGCCTGAGCCACGCGCGCCAGCGAGCGTGTACGTTTCGAAACGCTCGCCGTTATTGACATTCCAAATCCATACGGCCTCGTGCGGCAACATGTCCGCCTCCTCGAGCAGATCAGCATCGACGGTGATGCTCCCTTCGTAATGCAAGTCCGTGCGGGTAACCGTCACTCGATGAATTTTACTACGCATCATTCGCCTCAACATGAGTCCTCCATTCGTCCATTTGGGATTAACAATAATTTGAGTTCTTCCTCTCTCCACCAACGAGAGGGGAACTGGGCAGCTTCCAAAAGCCGGCAAAGAATAGAGAAAGAACCCGCCTCCCACGCTGTTCGAGAATATGACCTAACAGAAAGTTCGGGTGAGCACCACCAAAAGAGAGCGGTCTTTTGTGGAAATTCGGTGGAATTTTCGTAGAACTTCGCTTGCAAGTCACAGTGGGGATCATGACCCCAAGAAACGCTATAGCAAAACGGTCGACGATTCAGCAATTAGGGGTTCTCCTTCAGGAATTGCAGGGTCTTGAGCGAACAAGCTCGCGATCGGGAGGTGAATCACAAAACGTGTCCCTTTGCCCACCTCGCTTTCGACCGTGATCGATCCGCCATGCTCTCTGATAATCTGGTGAGTGATGAAGAGTCCCAGCCCCACGCCGGTATCCTTCGTAGTGAAAAACGGGTCAAAGATCTGCTCTTTGTTTTCAGCGGAAATCCCGCTTCCCGTGTCTTGCACCTCGATCACACAGTAGTCTTTTCCATCTCCTCCATGCAGTAAGTGCGTTGAGAGCGTTACGGACCCTCCAGCTGGAGTGGCCTGGAGCGCATTCATGACAAGATTCATGAACACCTGTTTCATCTGCCCTCGGTCAACGACACACGTAGGGTTCTCCAGGGTCAGTTGGGCAGAAAGAGTCACTCCGCTTTTTTTGGCTTGGCCGGCCAACAAGCGAACAATTTGTTCTCCTAATTCGTTAATGCTTGCTTCATCCAGCGTTGCCGGAGAGGGACGAGAAAACGACAAGAGATCGTTAATCAAGGTCGAGACCCGCGCCAGCTCACTATTAGTTAAGTCAAGGAAAGTGGTGCGGAATTCTGGATCGTCTATTTGCTCGGGCAATAACTGTACAAACGTCTGCACTGTAACAAGAGGATTACGAATTTCATGGGCGATGCCGGCGGCGAGGGTGCCAACCGCAGCAAGACGGTCCGTTCGCGCTAACATGACCTGAGAGCTGCGCAACTCTTCATATAAGCGCGCATTCTCCAGGGCGACAGCCACCTCTGCGCCCAGAGTGGACAACAGGCGTATATCTTCAGTAGAAAAGGCGTCGCGGTTTCGTTTTTGTCCCACCAAGAGAAAACTGACAAGGCGATCCTGTGTCATGATTGGCGCACAAACGTCAGCCTTCCATTCTGTCAACATCGTCGCAAGGATAAGCGCCTCTGCATTGTGCTCCTCCAGCATGAGTTCTTCACGCACCACTGGCCCCTGTCGCTTCGCCAGTTCGGTTATGACCGCCGTTCCGGTCCCGAGCGGTTGCGCTTGGCCTTGCAGTTCTACATAGGTATTTGTTGCAGACTGCAACAAATAGGCGGTAACGAATTCGGTTTGGAGGGTATCGCTAAGCACCTCGCAGAGGTCGGTTAAAATTTTCTTCTGATCAAAAACGTGAAGAACTGTCTGTTGGAAGGCGCTCAACGCTTGTAAAGAATCCAGTTTCTGTCCCCAAAAGAGCCGACGAAAAGTTTTTTCTGAGAGTTGTAAAAGCCACGGAAACGCGACGCCGGACAGCACGAAGACAACCAAAGCAAATAAGAGTAAGCGATCATCCGTTGTCCCGTAAATGCTCCGCTGCACCATCGCGGTCAGCATCCATAGGGGAACGAGCCACAATAGGAGCGCACTCACACTCGCCGCGGTTTTGGTGATGATCAGTTCTACGTTGAGAAGACCGTGACGCACAATTGCGTACGTGAGCATGCTGCAAAGAAATACGTTGCCAAAGTTTCCTAAGGGGTAGAAAGAGACGCCATAGACTGGCAGCAAATTCGTCAACCCGCTCGACAACGCTATTGCGAACCCGATGAGCGCCAGTTTTAGCTGTTGCCGCTGACGGGCGGACTCACTGGTGATGACCCCACGAATGAGGTGGTACAGAGTCGCACTGAAATAAATGAGGTCGGCGTTGCTGTGAATCTTGTACAACGGTTCGCCAACCGGGTAGTACCCCCACACAAAGGCTTCTAAGCGTTGCACAAGCATTCCTTGCGCATGGGCAATGACTAAAGCAAAGGAAGTAATGTATCCGGCGGCAAGGAGGAGACGGCTCGGGAGTGAATGTCTCCCGGTCAACACCATAGCCAAATGCAGCACGGTTGGTGGGATAAAGAGCATTCCATAGCGAAAGAATGCGCTCCAACGCAAAGCCAAATCGTAATCGGTAAAAAAATACAGCGCGGCGATATCGAAATTCCAGGCCGTGACGGTAAGGGCGAACAAGGTGAACACACGGTTCAACTGCCGATGTGGGGCGCGATACACGACCAGCAAGGCGAGAAAGAGGTCAAAAATTCCGGCAAAAAACGGAGGCAGCCAATAAAGTTCCACAGCCGTATTACTTTCTGAAACGATTGGAGTGGCGAAAAAAAATACTCGTGCTAATAAACAGTATAAAGAAGCGTAGAACCTCGGGTCAAATCGACGCTTTGCACAAGGAGAGTACTTGTCATGGATGACACGTTAACGGCTATTGCCGGGGTGCGAGTGGGGCACGCCCACGATGTTGACGGCGTTACTGGTTGTACGGCCATTCTTTTCGACTCCCGTAGCCGGGTGAATGTGAGCATTGCTGGCGGCTCCCCGGCAACTTACAATATCGGCGCTTTACTCAATACCTGGCGTGGTATTGGTTGCGACGCAATTTTTTTAGCAGGCGGCAGCATCTACGGTCTCGACGCCGCCGCCGGTGTACGACAATATGTCGAAGACAACGTGCTTCCCACACGACCCCAACGTCCGAGCGAGGCGCAGAGCCTTTTGGGCGGATTGATCACCGGGGCGGCGATTTTCGATCTGCAGATAGGTTCTTCGCTCGCTCGCCCGGATGCAGCAATGGGCTACGCCGCTGCTGCAAATGCAACCTCTCTTCCTGTGACTGAGGGGAATGTCGGCGTGGGGTGCGGCGCTACAGTCGGGAAGTTTCTTGGTCCCTCTCAGTCCATGAAAGGCGGCGTCGGAAGCGTTTGTCTCACGGCTGCTGCTGGATTTCAGGTAGGCGCGCTTGTTGTCGTCAATGCGCTCGGTAATGTTGTTGACTGGGAACAAGGCCGCTTGCTCGCTGGGGCCCGCTCTCCCCTCACCAACGCCATGAGCGACTTTACCAACGCAATCTTGCCTGAGCCCGCTCAGCAGACGGATGTGGGCGCTAATACCACTCTGGGCGTCATTGTTACCGACGTCGAACTCGATACGGTGCTCTTGGCAAAGATGGCCTCTGCCGGCCAGGATGGCTTGGCGCGGGCTGTGCACCCAGCTCATACTTCTCTCGATGGCGATACTTTCTTTGCTGTCACGACGGCCCAGAAGCCGCTTCCTAAAGGCCTTCCACTGTCAGCCCCGGACGCCGTTATGCACCTTGCTAGTGAAGCTATTCGCCTCGCGATTCTCCGCGCCGTGCGAGCATCGCGTTCGCTGGGGTCCATTCCTGGCCTTGCTGGGGCGTAGTGTTCAGCTGCTTATTCCTAGCAGAGCAACGCGCACTTCACGCCGCCAACGGTTCCTTTTCCTTTTGTACTGGCGGCTTTGGAGAGACGTTACTGCTTGTGACAACATAGACTCCGGCGCAAACGCCTAAGACGCCAACGAGCTGCACTGGCGTGAAGGTCTCGCCGAGAAAGAGCCATCCAAAGGCGACGCCAAACACTGGAGCCAAGAAGACCAGCGTCGTGACTCGCGTGGCCGAATAGCGCTGCAGCAGCCAGGCGAACGCGACAAATCCAAACGCCGCGGAAATTAGGCTAAGATAGAGCAAGGACACGATAGCCCGCTTCGAAAAAATGAAGGAAGCGTTGTGCTCGAACGCCCATGAACACCCTGCCAACAACACGCCGGAGATAAGGCTACTCCAGAAAATGAGCGCCACAGGGTGGATTCTTCCCGCCGTTCGCTTCATCACGAGATTCTGCACGGCCGTGGCGACGGCCCCACTCAGCACCAACGCATCTCCCAGCAAGGTAGGCTCCCGCCCCGTGCTCGTCTTCGTCAAAAATAACAACGCCAATCCGGCCAAGGCGAGACACAGTCCCCATCCTTTACGTAATGTCAAGCGCTCATTAGGCAGTAGGAAAGCAGCCAAGACAGCGAGAAAAATCGGTTGACTATAGAAAAACACCGTCGCCCGCCCGGATGTCGTTCGCGCTGTTCCCATATACACCATTAAGTTGGCGTAGAAAAAGAGCGCTGCGAGGAGAAAGAGCACTCGCATGTCTCGCGCTGAATAGACCAGCGGCGCTCGAGTCGCACGCGCACAAAAAAACAAGACGACCGTGGTCAACATAAATCGCAAAGCCGCAGACCCG
>CAZUFQ010000615.1:0-4772 GCA_964618735.1 uncultured Enterobacteriaceae bacterium | reverse complement strand
GTTTTTTTGAGCTTGAGAAAGATGTGATAATCGGAACAAGAGGTCAGGATGCCGGTCTCCTGCAATCCCATCGCTTTCACCAAGTGAAAATCTGCTTTGACGGCACGAATCCAGCCCGTCACTTCTGGAAACCGATAACCTAAAGCCAGACAGTGTTCGACCGCTTCGCGATCGACATCTGAGTAGAGAAAGAATTCGGCTTGCCGAATGACCCCCATGGGTCCGCCGAGGCGGTGTAACAGCTGATACAGATCAACGATTTGCCGGACGGTGTACGGTGGACGCGCCTGCTGGCCGTCACGAAACGTCGTGTCCGTGATGTAAAACTCTGGCGCTGGGTCCATTTCTTCCAGTACGCCATCAAACACAATCTTCGGTACTGCATCGTAGGGAAAAACGTCCCGCAACAAATTTGGCTCAGAAACGTCTTGGAGCTGATGACGCTGCACGGCAGAGACCGCAGGTTCGAGTCTTCGCGTCATGGGATTCCAGGTTGCCATACAAACCTCCTACCTCGAATGATTTTTTGTTTTAACCCTGTCTACAGAGAATAATAGAATTTCAAAATATATTGTCAACATTGATTTATAAATCAATATATAATATTCTCTTGAGCAATGATTCGTAAAAAAGGACAGGAATATGAAAAAGGATCGATACCTTACGGCCCAAGAAGCAGCAGATGTGTTAAACGTCAGCCCTACCACTCTGTATGCTTACGTCAGCCGCGGTCTCGTTCGTTCAGAATCGACTGATAGTAACTCGCGTAGTCGTCGGTATCATCGAGAAGACATCGAGCGTCTCAGGGAACGCAAAGAATTACGTCGTAATCCCACCAAAGCTGCCGAACAGGCGCTCCATTGGGGAGAGCCGGTGCTTGATTCGGCCATTACCCTCATCGCCAACGGACAACTCTACTATCGTGGCCATGAGGTGATAGCTCTGGCGAAGAGTCGCACGGTTGAAGAGGTTGCAGCATTAATCTGGCTTGGCGACCTGGAAGCGGAAATTTCCACACTCTTTGATGCGGCAAGCAGTCGAGCGTCATTCCGCTGTTTAGCGACGCGTCGCCGCGTCGCCGACCTTGCTCTCGTCGAAATGTTTCAGGCGCTTTTACCCATCGCCGCAGCAGAAGACATCACTGCCTACGATCTACGAGCGCCTGCGGTTGCACGAACCGGCGCACGCATTCTCGGGCTCCTCGCTCTAACTGCAGCTGGACGTGATGAAAAAGGCGCTGACATTGCCCAGACGCTGCAAGCAGGCTGGGTGCCCGAAGACCCAGAGGCCGTTCAACTCCTGCGCGCCGCGTTGATCCTTTGTGCTGACCATGAACTCAACGTCTCTGCTTTTACCGCTCGCTGTGTCGCGTCTGCTGGCGCCACGCCATACGCCGTAGTGATGGCCGGACTCTCAGCCTTACAAGGCGTCAAACATGGCGGCGGCGTTGAACAAGTAGAAGCTTTCTTGCGTGAAGTTGGAACACCGAATCAAGCGCAGACCGTCATAGCCCATCGACTGAAACGGGGCGAAGGTCTTCCGGGGTTTGGTCATCGGCTGTACCCAGACGGAGATCCACGTGGTCGGGTATTGCTGGAACTTACCGCTGCAGCCTACCCTGAAGCACCAGCGGTCGCGCTAGGCGACGTGCTCGTCACACAAATGCAGCACGCAACTGGTCAACACCCTACAGTAGATTTTGGACTTGCTATTTTGGCGAGTGCTTTACAACAACCGCCGGGGACAGCGTTGGCGTTGTTCGCCTTAGGAAGAACTCTCGGGTGGATCGGTCATGCGATTGAACAATATCAACTGGATCAACTTATCAGACCGCGAGCACGCTACACTGGTCCGTCCCCTTTGCCGTTCTCTGAGGATCAGAGTCAGTAATCAGCAGGCGGAGTGAAACTTTTTCACTTTTCCTCTGTTTCTCAACAAGAGCGTATCCATTATGAAAAAATCACTCCCAGTTCAGCACCGCAAATCGTTCTCTCGCCCAGCCTTATCTCCATTCCTTTACGATTTAGGGGCCGCGACCCACGCGCTTCCGTTAGCAGCTGTATTGCCAGAACAGTTTTACAACTCTCCCTGCAATGCGGATACTTCACGTGGCGAGCTCGCACTGATGCGCGCAGTCTTGGAAAACGCCCTCGACTGTTTTCGGAAACAAGGGCGCAAGAGGAATCGACGCACCCAACGACTCGCGCAGGAAGCCGAAGAGTGGTTCTTTAAGGACGACCAACAGTGGCCATTCTCGTTTCTAAATATCTGCAATGTGTTAGGAATTGACACTGGTTACATTCGCCGAGGCTTGAAGCAGTGGAAAGAAGAACACGCGAAGCCCGAACTTCACAAACAACAGGCAACTCAATCGTCACGAACTCTTCCTATTGCCGCCTAATTGAAAACGAAGAGGAGAATTGGGGCATGGAGAAATCGACGAAGAAGGCAGTCTCTTCACTCCAGCTCCGCCTTGAAAGTAGCGTTTTTGACTGCAGGCAAGGCGCTTAAGCGCCTTGTCCACATCTGGGGAAAGAGACGATCTTTCAGAAAGTGATATAAGAATTAAATTCCACGGAAAGGCAACACTAACTACGCGACGGCAAGGAGGCGCGGAAACTTCCCTGGATGGCCACCTCGCCTTTTTGATTGAGCGCTTGGACGTCGCCTTCGATGATCTTCTCACCGTTTTCGACAGCTTTCTTAGTGACCTTCCCTTTGCACGTCACCGAATCACCCGGCCACACGCGCGTAGCGAAGCGCACTTTGTATTTGCGCAGATTTTCTAGTCCGGCATAGTCAGCAACTAAACGGCTCAGAATCCCCGCATTCAGCATGCCCATAGCAAAAACCGTCGGAATCCCCGCCGATTCGACAAAAGTCTGGTCATAATGCAGCGGCGTGAAGTCGCCCGAGGCGCCAGCATATTTAACAAAATCGCCACGGGTTAAGTTTTCCACGGTAAACGGCGGCAGCTCGTCGCCTTCTTTCACATCTTCAAAGTAGAGTTTTGTGCGCGCCATATATCCCCCTTCTAGCTCGTGGCGACGGCTTGCCCGGTTTCAATTACGGTGAAGTGTGCAACTGCAACTTTCTCACCCTTTTGATTGGTGAAGTCCGTATCCATGACAACAAACGTCATGGTTCCCCCTCGCCCACCTTTTTTTTCGAAGATATTTGCGACCTTTGTTATTGCAGTGAGCGTGTCACCAACATATATCGGTTTGAAGTATTCAAATTCTTGCTCACCATGAAGAATACGTCGGGTGTCTAATTGCACGCGTGGCTGCCCTTCTCCATCATCCCAGTGGGCAAGCGCCATTAAGAATGTCGGCGGCGGCATGATGCCGCCAATCTCAGCCTTGGCGATATTCTCGTCACGGTACAACGGATTGGGATCTTTGATTGCCTTGGCAAATTCTCGAATCTTCCCGGCTTCAATCCGCATAGTGACCGGTTTACCAACTCTGCCGATATCACTTTTGTCCGCCATAATTCCCTCCTACCTTGGCCGCCAAACGATGAGACCATTGAATCATTGGATCATCGGGTCATTGAGTCATTGCTCTAGGAAGATTCTTTCTTCGAGGATTCTTCAATGACTCAATCGTTCAATGGCTCAATCCGTCACTACGCTGTTGGCGCAACGTCTAAAGTATACTGCGCCACTAACTCGCGGTTCCACGTAGCATCACCAAAAGTTACTTCTGACCCTTTGGCGCGCTTAAAATAAATATGGATATCGTGCTCCCAAGTAAAGCCAATACCGCCATGCACCTGAATACCTTCCGCACTCACTTGGCGGTACGCGTCGCTGCAATAGGCTTTGGCCATGGCTGCCGCTAACGGCGCTTCCGGCGCCACATTCGCCACGGCCCACGCTGCATAATACGTCGCGGATTTGGCGCTCTCGACCTGTACGAGCATATTTGCGCATTTATGCTGAATGGCCTGGAATGAACCGATCGGTCGGCCAAACTGCTCACGCATCTTCGCATACTCGACAGTCATGTCGAGCACTTTCTGGGCGCCGCCACACATCTCAGCGCATAAGGCAACTTTTCCACAATCAAGAATTCGACTCAACGCTTCCCACCCTTTTCCCGGAGCGCCGAGAACGGCGTCGGCATTCACTCGCACCTTATCGAAGCGCACTTCATTCAGCCGACGAGTCTGATCCATCGTCTTAAGTTGGGTCACAGTCACGCCAGCCTGTTGCCGATCAACGATGAAGAGGGTCGGTCCCTCGGTAGTGCGTGCAATGCACACGATCAGGTCAGCCACATGCGCATCTGGAACAAATAGCTTTACTCCGTTCAAAGAGTAATTGTTTTTCCCCCTGCGCGCCTGCAGTTTGACCCCTTTCTCGTCCCAGCGGGCTTCCTCTTCTAACACGGCCAAAGTGGCTTTCGTGGTCCCAGCCGCAATACCCGGGAGATACTTCTGCTTCTGCTCGGCGTTACCCGCCTCAAGAATGGCTAATCCTCCCAAGCACACCGACGCAAGGAATGGTCCCGGCGCCGCCACTTTACCCATCTCTTCGAGCACCACCACGAGATCCACCATATTGAGGCCAGAGCCGCCGAACTCTTCAGGATAGATTAGCCCCATCCAACCGAGATCCGCCATCTTTTTCCACAACTCTTCGGAGTGGCCGAGTGCATCGTCCATCATTTGGCGGACATAGGTCATTGGACATTCTTTACTAAGAAAGTCCGCCGCCGATTGTCGTAGGAGTTCCTGTTCTTCACTAAACCCAAAATCCATGAGCG
>CAZUFQ010000614.1:0-4776 GCA_964618735.1 uncultured Enterobacteriaceae bacterium | reverse complement strand
CGCCGCCCACAGCGGATCGTACACCGGTGAGTTATAGGGTTGCTCCGGAACCTGTACAGGCAGAAACAGCGTGCGGTACCCCATTTTCGCCACTCGTTGAACTTCCGCGATGGCAGTCTCGATGTTCTTCGGCGCGATTGCCGCTGCTGGGGCGCAGCGATCGCGTTGTGGAGCAAACGCCTCGATCGCCCAATCGTTCCAGACCTTGCACATGGCTGTCTGATGCGCAGCATCGGGAGAGGCCCACATCATTAACCCACGATTCGGATAAATGACCTCGGCGTCGACTCCATCACGCTCCAAGTCGCGCATACGAATGGAGAGATCCGCTCGTCCGCCTTGGGCGCGTTCGAGATCTTCTCCCTCGAAGGCGACATCACGCACGCGGGTGCGGCGCATTCCTTCGACCACGAGCCAGCGCTTTCCGTTCTCATCGGTTTCGAGACGCGGGATGCGATGGCGAAATTTTGGTTCGATTCGCCGTTCCCACAGATCCAAGGGTTCGTGCACATGGCAATCTGCCGACACGACAAAATACTTCTTCTTTTTTGTTGGCTCCGTACCAGATTGACTTCCGGTAGTACTCATAGGCGCTATACTCCTGCTGGGAATTTCCGTGTCAGAATCAGAAAACACCGACACGACAGCATTATGGCGGGCGCTCGGAGTTCCGGCAATAGTGATCATGTTGGCGACTATTTTTCTGCAAAACCAATCGTACAAGGAATGAAACGCTTATGAATAAACCCTACGTAATCTGTCATATGTTAGCGTCAATAGACGGTCGGATCTCAACCTCAGCGTGGAAACTAAGTCCCGAGGGTCGAGCGGAATACGAACGTACTGCCGCTACCTATCAAGCCGACGCCTGGATGTGTGGCCGCGTCACTATGGCCGCCTACGCCCGAGGAACCGCTCCTGAAGCTCCAGCGCGTCTCTCCGATTTAGCCAAAACCGATTTTCTTGCTCCAACCGCGCATCAGCCTTACGCTATTGCTGTTGATCCTCACGGCAAGCTGTATTGGCAGACGAACGCTATTGATGGCGACCATGTCGTCGCCGTCCTCACGGAACAGGTCTCTTCCGAGTATCTATCTATTCTGCAGGATCAAGGCGTTTCTTATCTCTTTGCTGGCGCGCGTACGATTGACCTACCCACCGCGCTTTCCAAACTCGCTGACGCGTTGCAGGTGAAGACGTTGCTGCTCGAAGGCGGAGGGAAGATCAATGGGTCAATGTTACAGGCTGGACTGATCGATGAAATCAGTCTTCTAGTGGCGCCTATTGCCGACGGGACCATGGGAACACCGACCCTGTTTGATCTGCTGGAACAATCTGTGGGGTCGCACCCAGCGGTCCGTTTGACGCTGCGTGCAGTGGAGCAGCGCGCCGATGGTACTGTGTGGCTGCGTTATCGCTGCTCGTAGCGTTCCTCAGCGTCGGTTCCCTCTACAGCTGAAAAAGAATGATTCTCTTTTCCTTGCGTTCGCTAATGGCGCCGCCATGGACTTCCACAGGCTCTTGGATAGCGGCGCGCAGTTGGTCGCGGGTCATCTGTGGCAAGAAGATCGAGACGAAGACCACGCTGGTGCGGACGGCGGCTTGAATGGACTCGTCGAACGTATCGTTTCCTTGCAGCTTTTTGTCACGCCAAATGCTGAGCCCATAGGGTTTTTCAATGAGGTTGCGGATTTGCAGCTCAAGTGACTTGTGGAATTTGGTGATCCAGCCTTCTTCGCCTTTTACACGAGGTTGATTATTATCGTGCGCGTAGCTAATAAGCGCGTCGTGTTGGAAATGGGGGACGTAGGCCATCCGTGGATCTGTCCTTGTCTCGGTTTCTTAGAGAAAGAAGCACCGAATACATACACCCAAATAGTAACCTGTTGCAAACGGAGAACGTGCAAAGTATCCGGACCTTACTCAACAGTCTGGAGTGAATGTCCTCTGTCTCTTTTGCCAATAGGATAGGGACGCCCAGTAACAAGCATCAGCTACTAGAACTGTTTGTGGATCTGGCGCCATACCTCGTCCGGCCCTCACCCATCGATGGAAGATTTTGTTTCGAATATCAATCTGATGCTTGAGGTTGTCCCCTCGCTGTCGTGACCTCTCATTGAGACACGCGCTGAAGTCCGCTACAGTTTCTTCTCTCATTATCCGGGAAAAAGGAGGACCTCACATGGATCTTATAGAACTCGAAAAGCAAATAACTCTCCTGCAGGATATCGAAGCGATCAAAAAACTCAAAGCCGAATACTGCGACATTTGCGACGACGAGCATAACCAAGACCGAATTGTGTCGATCTTCGCCGAAGATGGTATTTGGGAAGGAAAAGGGGTGGGGTACGCGAAGGGGCATGCCGAACTTCGTAAGCTGTTCAAGAATTTTCAGGAGCGGGTCAGCTTCTCGCAACACAACGTCTTCAACCCGCGCATCACAGTAAATGGCAATGAGGCGCATGCGCACTGGTATTTCCTCGGGCCGTTTACCTTCTACAAAGGCAACCGTCAGCTCTGGCTCGCTGCCCGCTACGAAGATGACTATGTGAAAATCAACGGGGCCTGGAAGTTCAAACACCTGCGCGCGTTCGGCCGCATGGCCGCGCCGTACGAAGAAGGGTGGGCTTCACGAGCAAAAGTAGACGTGTTTACAAATGAACTCTGACCCTAGACTATCCGCTGCCTACGCAGTCTTGGGTAGGGCGCCTTTGGGAGCCAAGGAGCGGTGCGCAAGCGCACCCTGCTGCGTCTATGTCGAAATGGTGCGTGGTATTTGTTAGGAGGCTTCTCCATGGCGATGCAGCACGTGTCCCAAACAGCGAGTGATATTATCACAGCCACGCGGGCTTTGGCTCCGCTTATTCAAGAATCTGCCGATGAGATGGAGACGGAACGACGATTGCCTCCTCAAGTTGTTGAGGCTTTACGAGAGCTCGGAGCCTTCCGTCTGGCAGTACCAAGCGTTTACGGCGGACTTGAACTCGATCCCATGACGTAGGTCCGTGTGGTGGAAGAACTCTCGCGGATGGACGGATCAGTCGGTTGGTGCGCCATGATCTCGTCGGCTGGCAGTTTTACTGGCGCGTTCCTTACGCCGGTAGTCGCCCAACGGATATTTGGCGCGCGTGATTTCTCGCAAGCGGGCCAGGTCGTCCCCGTCGGACGGGCCGAGCTTGTTGAGGGCGGCTATCGTGTCACCGGTCGATACCGGTTTGGCAGCGGCTGCCAACATGCCTCGGTGATCGGTGCAGGGTGCGTTGTCTTCGAGAATGGTAAACCACGCCAGATGCACGGGCGACCGGAAATCCACATGATGATGATTCCTCCTTCTGCGTGCAGGATTCTCGACACCTGGCATACGACCGGCCTGGCCGGCACCGGCAGCCATGATTTTGAAATTGAAAATGTCTTTGTTCCCTTTGAGGAGAGCTGGAGCTTTGCCGAGCGTCCCCATTGTTCCGGTCCCCTGTATCGTTTTCCTCCTCTCTTTCTCGTGACGCATGCTGGGGTGCCGCTCGGCATCGCCCGCGCCGCGATTGATGCTGTGATCGAATTAGCGAGCCATAAGGAGTTAATGCCGGACCCTCACAAACTCTTTGGCTCTCGTCTCTTACGCGACGAATCGCGCGTGCATGAGGCGATCGCTGTTGCGGAAGGAGCCTTAGCGGCGGCTCGTGGTTTTACCTATTCCACGCTGGAGGAGCTGTGGGAAACACTCATCCGCCACGAGAAGCCGTCACCGCGTCAGCGAGCGCTGTATCGGATTATGCTGATCGACGTGCATCGGATCGGCAAAGAGGTGGTGTCCTCAATGTATGACCTCGCCGCGACCAGCGCCATCTACCGCAGTCATCCACTGGACCGGTTGATGCGCGATATCCTCACAGCCTGTCAGCATGGAGTGGTGCACCCCAAGATGTATCGACCGGCGGGCCGCCTGCTGCTGGGGATGGAATCCGGGGACCCACTTTTCTAAATCAACCACGAAGTATTGGGAGAAGAGGCAAAGTATCCGACCGTCCGGCTCACTCGCCAGATTTCCTTTGACGGGGGCTTTCGCATAGAACTAACCGTCTAGCGGAGCATACTTATCTTGACAAGAAGTCGTCAGGATTATATGTCCTGAGGACACTTTTAAGAGAAATGAAAGGCTCCTTTCGTAAAGGAGATTGCATGTGAATTTGGCGGGTTCTATTTGGCGAGTATTGGCGACAAACAGGAAATCCTGCAGGGAATGGCGGGCCGCCGCACTGATTTGTATCAGCGCATGCTTTGGAATCTTGCCGAGCAGGCGCAGTACCTTGATGCGCACGGCTATTACGGCGTTGCGTTTACCGAGCATCACTTTCACATCGAAGGAGAAGAGGTTTCCACGAACCCCATTCTGCTGGACATGTTCCTCGGCGTGCAGACGAAAAATATGCGCGTTGGGCAACTCGGGCTCGTGTTGCCGTGTCAGAATCCTCTTCGTGTTGCCGAAGATATCGCCATCCTCGATCAAGCGACCACAGGTCGGGCGTTCGCCGGCTTCGCACGAGGTTATCAGCCTCGCTGGGTCAACACCTTGGGGCAGCATTACGACACCTTGCGGGACAACGCGACTGACCCAGAACGATATGAAGCGCTCAAGAAAGAGCTATATGAAGAGCACTTCGAGATCATCATGAAGGCGTGGACGAAACCCACCTTCTCGCATCACGGGAAACATTGGCAGATCCCGCCGCCTAATACCTATTGGGCAGCGCACGAGGTTACCCGACAATATGGCCAGGG
>CAZUFQ010000613.1:1415-4787 GCA_964618735.1 uncultured Enterobacteriaceae bacterium | reverse complement strand
GGTCGGCGTGAGAATCGGCCAGCGCGACGTAGCCGTCTGGCCGGATGAGATAGAGCGCTGCCCGCCTTGATTCCTTTCGTGCTTAGACAGGAGACGACACAGAGACAGAGACCATAGGTCTCCTCCTCACACCATTCTCAGGCGAGGTGATCATACACCGAGACGACTGAGGTGGAACATTCCCAATCGATTGACCTTTTAGTAGTAGCCGAAGGCGGTCCAGCCACCGTCGATGACCAGCACTTCCCCGGTCATGAAGCCGGCATCGGCGCTGGCGACATAACGCACCGCTTTGGCGATATCGGCCCCCGAGCCCAAGCGGCGTTGCGGGGTGCGCTGCTCCAAGTCGCGCAGCGTGAGTTTGCCTTCTGCCGCCAGCCGATCGATCAGGTCGGTGCGGACGTAGCCGGGCGCAATCCCGTTGACACGGATGCCGTACCTGGCCCATTCGATCGCCAGGACTCGCGTCATGTGATCGACCGCTGCTTTCGAGGCGCAATAGCCCAGCGTCGCGGGGAACGCGTTACGTCCCAGGATGGACCCGATGTTGACGATGCAGCCGCCGCCGTGCTCCTTCATTTGCCGGGCCGCCGCTTGGGAGCACAGGAAGACGGATTTGGCGTTCACGTTCATATGTAGGTCCCAGTTCTCCTCGGTCATGTCGAGCGTGAGTTGGGGGTGTGTCACGCCGGCGTTGTTCACGAGAATCTCAACGACGCCGAATTCGGCCTGGAGCCACGAGAACGCTGCGGTGACCTCCGCGCCGTTCTCGACACGACAGCCGAGCGCCAGCGCGTCCCCGCCCTTGCTCCGGATCTCGGCGACGGTCTCCGCCGCATGCTCGGCCCGGGTGGCAACACACGCTACTCGCGCACCCGCGTCGGCCAGTTCCAGCGCAATGGCTTTGCCAATGCCGCGACTGGCGCCTGTTACGACCGCGATTTTGTCAGCTAAGGTGGCCATTCCCTATTCCCTCCCTGAAGCGCCAACTGAAAAGAAAGAAAAAACGGAGACGCCATCATGCCCGAGCAGCAGCAGGTACGACAAGCACCCAGAGAAACGAGAGCAAGGAAGGCAAAGCGACGCAGGTGAGGAAACTACAGCAGCTCTCAGAAGACTCGGCTCTTTGTCGAGTACGGCAGAGGTGCGGCGTTGGTAGGAGCAGCTTCTCTCTTGCCCGCCTCATTCGATTGGCAGGCGCCTCACGAGATGCTCCGTGAACCGGTTTTCTCTGCCTCCTTATCGGTAGGGTCAAGCACTGGCGCATGCACGGTAGGTGAAAGGTTTCCAGCTGCACTCTTTCGATTATGCAGTGGGATCACAATTCCACCCTGGCCACGTTTCCAGCTCCCGCCTCGTCAAACGGAGTGTGCGGCTTTCCCGCACTCCGCTTTCCTGTAGACTTCATCCCAAGGGGCATGAGACTGCTTCGTCATCCATCATGCCATGGGTAAATCCGGTCCCGTCCGGATTCAGGGGGTGGAGCTAACCCGGGTCGGGAATCTCGTTCGCTTGCGCGCCGTCCATGCACGGGGGCATGCCTTGCCCCAATTCATCGAAGTGCCGCTGACCGCACAGATCTTACGGCGCATGGGGACAGAGTTGGAAGCCTTCGCTACGCGGGCTGAAGCCGAGACACGGGCGCTGCACCGGCACCGGCACCGGCGGCCTGAGGTGCAGACCGTGCGCTCGCAGGACAGTCAAGATCCAATGTAGGGGAGGCGTCTCCAGAGAAAGCTGTGTCGAGTACAGGCTGTACCAGAGCGCTGCTGAAGCAGGAACGGCGCCGAGGCACGTGTACGCACCCGCTGTCCATGGTCACTCCCAGTGGCCAGAAAAGCACTAGGAAGGGATCCCAGTGTTACCATCGATCCACTGGCTTCCTTACCCCAGTTACATCAGCATGGCTAACCATGCGCGGCATGTCGTAAGGAGAGGGGAACAGCCTCAGCTGACTATGTTCATACGCTTCGAGAAGATGTCCTTCGTTTCCTCTTCCGCGGCGTAACGGAGGAAGCCCTAAGAGCCCACGGCGACCTCTTCGCTTCACAACACGCACGCGTTCTCCGCGAGCGTGCCATCCTCATTGCCAAGGGATGTTGCGTGAATGAGTACACGTATTGACGGTGACTACTGGGGAGGAAGCGCTACAGCAAGCACCCTGTCGTCTTTGACGGACTACCGGTTATCAGAAGTTGAGCAAGAGCAGTGACTGGGACAAGAGTGGCTCTCCCTCTTAAGAGGAAGAGGAGATAAAACAGACGTCATCCTCCTCTCCCCCTACAGCTACCCTTATGTTTCCTTTCCCCCAGGACCCTCTTCACTACTGGTATCTCCGTTTGTCTGTCAATTGCGCTCTACACGCCCCTGAAGGCTGTGACATCGCTAGCCTTTTTTCGTCTCTCTGTTCCAGGCCTGGCAAGCCCTCTTGTCAGTCTCGCTGCGCCGTGGGTTGGCTTGGGCCTTAATCTGCTCGCAATTCCACGCTCTTTCCGGTGGCCCCCCTTTTGCGGTTCCTGAAGATCAGTGGACCCTGTGCGAAGAGTGCTGTTGCCAGTGTCCTCGGATCGCGGATCGCGCACAACGGGAACACTGACGAGCAGTTTCTTTGACGTACTTGAGCTGGAGCAGCAGCTGGAGGGCGCTACTGGCATTACAGTGGAAAGGAGACCCTATCGACTACCACCAAGATCGACGACAGCCTTATTGACCCCATGGCGATGCGTCCAAACTCTCTGGAGAGCAACAACAGGAAGGAAGGTTGCTGAGGCACGTTTGAGTGGGACGCAAGTGACGGACACGTTTGTAACACAACAGCTTAACGATGAGCGGAGCACACGGGCCCCGTCTGGTGACCAAGGCAGTTGGCCGTGAAGTATCGTTCATCTCTTACTGAAAAGGAGCAGTGCTCATGAACATGCGTCGAGTTCTTACCACGACGGTATTACTACTAGGACTGAGTGTGGCCGCCCACGCCGACATCTTGGCCACGGGAGCGATGTACGGGGGACCTACGCAAAACACGGCGGTCTGCTACCTGTTTAATGCGGGGACCGGGCCTGTGACCGTGGTCAGCAATCAGATCCTCCGCGAGCCGAATATCAATCTGCCCTTGTCCTTCGATGGGTGTGGCGTGCTGGCGGCCGGGAACAGTTGTGGGATTGCGGTCAATAATATTGTGAATAACGCGGCGCACTCGTGTAAATTCGTTCTCAGTCCGAGCGGGGCTGACGTGCGCGGGGTGATGGAGATCCGCTCGGGGCTCACCGTGCTGAGCAATTCGGCCCTGCGCTGACTCCAGGGGGCTCGCCCCGTGCCAAACGGGGGCTATGAGTAACCCAGGAATGCACCGCCTGTGCAGCGGCTTGAGAC
>CAZUFQ010000613.1:0-1405 GCA_964618735.1 uncultured Enterobacteriaceae bacterium | reverse complement strand
GCGGGGTGATGGAGATCCGCTCGGGGCTCACCGTGCTGCAGAATTCCACCCTTCGCTAAGTCAGGGAGGAGAGCGTCACCAAGTCGGGGGAGGACGACACGCCCACGCGTAGAAAACTACAACATAGCAGGGGCCAGAGCGCTGCAAAATTAGCTGCTCCCCAGGTCGTTGATGCTTTCCACCTTGCCACAAAGGATTGTGGAGACAGCTCATGGGCAATCCTGCGCGTTTTGCCTTCGCCTCGCTAGACTCTTGACATGAATTATAGAGGACACTATAAAATTTGAGTGTCCTCTATAAAACTCCGAGAAAAGCAGATGGCGGATCGCCGCCGCCGGATTCTCGACGCCGCTGAGGCGCTCCTCCGCCAGACCGGCAGCATTGACTTCTCTATGGTTATGCTTGCCGCCCAGGCCGAGGTCAGCCCAGCCACACCGTACAACCTCTTTGGCTCCAAGGCGCGGCTGCTCTTCGCGCTGGTCAACCGGTCGCTCACAGAACTTCCTGTGAAAAACCGGACGGCCTCGTATACAGACCCGCTCGAGCGCCTGCTCGAAACGAGCAGGGTCATCACTACGCATCTCGCCACACATGCCGATTTCTTCCGCCCCTTGTTTCTGTCGCTGTGGGAGGTGCGAGACGATGTCTATCGGCCAGAGTTTGTGGCCTATCACCTGCGACGATGGGAGCGGGCACTCGCGGACGTGGAGCGCGCCGGGTTGCTCTCGTCGGCGGTGAGAGCCGAACAACTGGCGCGGCAGCTGATGATTAGTTTCGCCGGCACGGTCGAGCTCTGGGCGCATCACGAGCTGGACGCGGACGGCTTCAGCGCCGAAGTGGCCTTCGGTACGATCCTGCTGCTGTTGGGTGTCACCGTCCCCGACGCGCGACCGCGACTCCTCAAGCATCTGAAAGCAACCAAGCGCCGGCTCCAACCACACCTGGCTGTTGACGGGGCAACCGACCGGAAAGAAGGAGGGGAGAAGGAAAACGCCGCGTAGCACGACGCCGCATCATCGCGGTCCGCTATCCTCGCCGCCGACAGGAGAAGCGCAGCCTAGGGAGACGCACGATTACAGTCATAAAAAACAACAAGGAGGGTGCAGTAATGAGTGCAACAGCAGCAGGGACGATGCCCGAAGCGTTGCGCGGCATCAAGGTCATTGACGTCGATACGCATCTCACCGAGCCGCCGGACCTGTGGACGTCGCAAGTACCGGCCGCCTCTAGGGGTCGGGTGCCGTACGTCAAGCGCACGGGCGATGTCGATCAGTGGTTCTACAAAGATACCCCGCTCGGCTTTGGGGCTGGGGCGGCCATCACGGTGATTGGTCGCAACCGAGAAAAATTTCGGGTCGTGTTCTCAAATTGTTGATAGGGTGAAATTAAATCGGGGTTCCGAATT
>CAZUFQ010000612.1:0-4799 GCA_964618735.1 uncultured Enterobacteriaceae bacterium | reverse complement strand
AAAGCTCAAAATGCTTTTGCCAGAAACTACAGCCGTTTCAATGAAGGGGTTTAGACGAAAGAGTTGCAACAGGCGAAGAGATTGTTGGAAGAATTAGTGTGAAGGGAACATCGTGAGTCCACAAGAATCTGCACTGTTCCCGGTCTTCACGCCTTTAGGATTCTCGGTCCGGACGACAGCGGATTACTGGGCGTTGATCGAAACCAAACATCCTAAGCTCCGTGGACGACTAACGGATGTCGCGCAGGTGCTGCGCTCGCCGGAGGAGATCCGCCGAAGCCAATATGATCCTGCCATCTATTTGTTCTACCATACTGAGCAGCGTCGCTATCTTTGTGTTGTTGTCAAACGCGTGAACGGAGAGGGCTTTCTTATCACCGCCTATCCCTGCGATAAGATCAAAGAAGGAGATGTCATATGGCCCAAGTCAAAGTGATCCATGATCCTGTCGGCGAGACCCTCACTGTGTACTGGGACGATCCGGAACGGGAGGAAGTGGGTGAGGAAATTGGCAATGGTCTGATCTTGATCAAAGACGTACAGGGAGAGGTTATTGGCTTTGAGCGGTTATATTTTAAGCCCAAGACCTCTGCGCAAGAACTGGGCGTTGTGCTGCAAACGGCAAAGGCGTAAACGACACTTGTGGTCATGGCGGGTGGAGAGGGGAACCTGGAATGAATTGTCCACAGTGTGGGAATGACAATCGATCAAGCGCGAAGTTTTGTCGGACGTGCGGAACCAAGCTGGCGCTTGTGTGCTCAAGCTGCGGTACGGTGAACGAACCTAGCGCTGTGTACTGCGACAACTGTGGCGATGTTCTTGGCAACAAGGCAAAAGGCAAAGAACCAGCCCCGATAGCCAGTAGTCAACCCGCGGTAGTGAGTAGCTCTTCGACCCTTGATCCTCGTCCCCCGTCTGTTTACACGCCCGCCCATTTAGCCGAGCGCATACGCGCCGTGACTGTCACTGAAGGTGAACGCAAGACGATCACTGCCCTGTTTGCGGATATCAAAGGCTCCACGGACCTCATTCGCGATCTCGATCCTGAAGACGCGCGCGCCATCCTTGATCCTGCTCTCCACTTGATGATGGATGCCGTGCATCGCTACGAAGGCTATGTGGCCCAGTCGATGGGCGATGGCATCTTCGCCTTATTCGGAGCCCCGATTGCCCATGAAGATCATCCCCAGCGCGCTCTCTACGCCGCGCTGCGCATGCAAGAGGAGAGCAGGAAACAAGCCGAGCGCTTGCGACGGGAGAAAGGGATCAATCTGCAACTGCGCGTGGGGATCAACACCGGCGAAGTGGTGCTGCGCTCCATCCGTAAGGACAATCTGCACACGGACTACGTACCGGTCGGGCAGTCCACCAATCTGGCGGCGCGCATGGAAAGTCTCGCCACCCCCGGCTCGATTCTCGTCAGCGCCCATACCTATAAACTGACCGAAGGCTATTTCGAATTCAGGGCGCTTGGTCCTGCCCAAGTAAAAGGCTTCGCCGAGCCCATCGACATTTACGAAGTCATGGGAGTCGGACCACTACGTACGCGCATGCAAGTGATGGCGCGTCGCGGCTTGGCGCGGTTTGTCGGACGGCAGAGCGAACTGGCGCACCTGCAGCGTGCGCTGGAGCAAGCTACAGCCGGGCATGGGCAAATTGTCGGCGTGATGGGCGAGCCCGGTGTCGGGAAATCCCGGCTCGTGTATGAATTCAAACTGCGCGTCCAGCGCAGCGCTCTGGTTCTGGAAACCTTCTCGGTCTCGCACGGCAAAGCGTACGCCTATCTGCCGCTGATTGAATGCTTGAAAAACTATTTTCAGTTGACGGCGCAAGACGACGAGCGCACCCGACGGGAGAAGATTACCGGCCGGGTGCTGACGCTGGATCGGAGCCTGGAAGAGGGGCTGCCCTACCTATTGTTCCTCCTCGGCTTAGCTGAGCCCGCCTCGCCGTTGCAGCAGATGGACCCGCAGATCCGCCGTCAGCGCACCTTGGAAGCGATCAAGCGGCTGTTGATACGCGAGAGCCGCAATCAACCACTCATCCTTGTCTTTGAGGATTTACACTGGCTTGATGCCGAGACCCAGGCATTCCTGAATCTCCTCAGCGACAGCGTGCCGACGACGCGCCTCTTGCTGCTGGTGAATTATCGACCGGAGTACCAGCCACTGTGGGGCGGAAAAACCTACTTCACACAGTTGCGATTGGACCCGCTGGGACGAGAACAGGCGGCAGAGTTACTGGCGACGTTGCTAGGCGAAAATGTCTCCTCGATCTCCACTCATGATCTCGGAGCGCTCCAGCGGCTCATTCTCGACAAAACTGAAGGCAACCCGTTCTTCATCGAAGAGATCGTACAGAATCTGTTCGAGCAAGGGATCTTAACGCGTGGCAGCGGCGACGGTAGAGAAACGCGCCGCAGTGCGTCTCTCCCGCCACAGCTGCAGATCCCCACCTCGGTGCAAGCCGTCCTTGCCGCCCGGATTGACCGGCTACCGCCGGAAGAAAAAGCGTTGCTGCAAACATTAGCGGTGATCGGCAAAGAATTCTCCCTGGGCCTGCTCAGGCACGTAGTCGAGCAGCCTGAAGAGGAATTGTTGCGATTGTTATCGCATTTACAGGCCGGAGAATTCATTTACGAGCAGCCGGCGTTCCCAGACATCGAGTACACCTTCAAACACGCCCTGACACAGGAAGTGGCGTACAACTCGCTACTTCTCGAACGCCGCAAAACCGTGCACGAACGCGCGGCACAAACAATGGAGGCGTTATTTCACGCAACATTAGCAGACCATTACAGCGACTTGGCGCATCACTACAGCCGCAGTGGCAACACCCCGAAGGCGATAGACTACCTCTACCGTGCCGGCCAACAGGCCGTGCAGCGGTCCGCGCATGCCGAAGCAGCCCCGCACTTCACCGCGGCTCTGGAGTTCCTCAAGACCCTCCCGGATACCCCTGAGCGCGCGCAACAGGAACTTACGCTGCAACTTGCCCTCGTTCTATCCTTGAGGTTCATGAAAGGCTTGACGGCCCCAGAAGTGGGAGCAATCCACACCCGCGCGCTCGAACTCTGCCAGCAGATCGGTGAGACCCCGCAGCTCTTCGCGACACTCTGGGGCGCGACGATATTTTATTTGACACGCGCCGAGATGCAGACGGCGCGGGAATTGGCTGAGCGCCTCATGCCGCTAGCTCAGCAGGCGCAAGATTCTGCGCTCCTCTTAGAAGCGCATATTGGGTTGGGGATGGTCTTGTACTCTTTAGGGGAGTGGAGTTCAGCGCGCGTCCACTTTGAGCACGCCCTTGCCCTTTCCAGCCCTGGGCAGCAGCGCGCTACCATTGCTCATGTGGGAGCAGATTTCGGCGTCATCAGTCTCCCCTATCTAGCGAGTATCTTGTGGATGCTCGGCTATCCGGACCAGGCGCTGGCGCGGAGTCGCACCGGGCTGTCCCTGGCTCGGGAGCTGGCTCACCCTTTGACTACCTCTGGTGTCTGGGTCAATGACGTCAGGTTCTATCAGTTCCTGTACGATGCACGGACCGTGCAGCAGCGGGCTGAAGCCCTGATCGTGCTCTGCGACGAGCAAGGGATTTCGGCTCTTTCCACATGGGCCATTGTACAGCGGGGCTGGGCCTTGGCCATGCAGGGACAAACAGAAGTAGGTATCAACCAGATACACCAAGCCTTGGCTACCTTTCGGGCGACAGAGGCGGAGAATTGGCGGCCGTATTATCTTACCCTGCTGGCTGAAACGCAGGGAAAGATAGGACAGGGAGAGGAGGGGTTGGCTGCGCTGGCCGAGGCGCTGACTTTGGTGGACAGCACTGGGGAGCATATGTATGAGGCGGAGATGTACCGGCTGAAAGGAGAGCTGACGCCGCAGTCACAAGTCGCAAGTCGTAAGTCACAAGTCGAAGAGGCCGAAGCATGTTTTCTCAAGGCCATTGAGATTGCTCGGCGCCAGCAAGCGAAGTCGTGGGAACTGCGCGCGTCAATCAGCCTGGCCCGCCTGTGGCAACAGCAAGGCAACCGCACAGAGGCTCATAATCTTTTGTCGAATGTCTACTACCGGTTCACCGAAGGCTTCGACACGAAAGACTTGCAAGAAGCGAAGGCGTTGATGGACGAGCTGGGAGAGGAGCAATGATGGATCTCTATGAGCTCAGCGACCAAGTCGCGGCGCTGTTACAGAAGCGAGGACGATTGGCCTACCGGATGCTCCAGCTGCAGTTTCACCTGGATGAAGAGCAGCTGGATGCCCTGAAGGAAGAACTGATTGAGGGGCAACAGGTGGCAGCCGATGAAGGCGGCAAGGTGCTGGTGTGGGTCGGCAAGGAGGCCAAAACCGAATCGGAGAATCGAGGAGCCGGAGAAACAGAGACAAGGCGGGCAATTCAAGACCCTCAGCCGTGGAACATCGAATCCCAGGCTGCCCAACCCCCAACCCCTAGCATCCAGCCCCCAGCAGAGCGCCGCCAGCTGACCGTGATGTTCTGCGACTTAGTGGGTTCGACCGCCCTCTCTGAACAGCTTGACCCCGAAGAGCTGCGGGAAGTCGTGCAGCGTTATCAAGCGACCTGCACGGAGGTGATCCGGCGGTACGAGGGACATATCGCGCAACACTTGGGCGATGGCCTCCTGGTCTACTTTGGCTATCCGGCGGCTCATGAGGACGACGCGCAAAGAGCCGTGCGAGCAGGATTGGAGATTATTCAGGCGTTACACACCCGGATTCCCTCTCCCTTGAGGGGAGAGGGCCAGGGAGAGGGTGGAAAACGGACGCAAGCGCTGGATA
>CAZUFQ010000611.1:0-4806 GCA_964618735.1 uncultured Enterobacteriaceae bacterium | reverse complement strand
AAACCACAAATTAAAACGACCGGCTAGGTCAACGACGCGGCTGAAAAACACGAAACACCCCCGGTTGTCACCCTCGCGCTTCCCGGCCAGAAAAAACTCTACAAGTTTCTCGTCACTGACACCAAATTGCTCGCTGGACCACTGCGCACGCCTAGCGATATTCTGGCCGAGGTCAAACCTTACACCACTAGCTTCTATCTCCGCGGTCCCAAAGATGTCATCGCGCAGGTGGGCGCCGCCACGCCAACCGAGCCGATCGCTATTACCGGCGAATATTCTAGAAATGGCCGTCTGCTGTTCGTGCAAAACGTTGAGAAAGTTGAATAACAAGGATGAGAGAAGCAGAACTCGAACGAACCGCGCTTTATTGTTCGGTTTCTTCTTCTCCTCGATTCTCCGACTCGCTGTTTCCTTTGGATGATCCTCGTTTCTTCTGAAAAAACCGTTGTAACAATTCTCGGCACTCCCCCTCAGCAATACCCGACGTCACCTCTATACGATGATTGAGCCGTGCATCAGAGGATAAGTCATACAATGACCCTGCAGCGCCAAACTTGCTGTCGTAGCACCCAAACACCACCCGCTGCACTCGCGCATGCAGGAGCGCTCCCATACACATCAAGCACGGCTCAACGGTCGCATAGACGGTAGCGCCAACCAGACGATAATTCCCCACGGCGCGCGCTGCCGATCGCAACGCCTCTATTTCAGCGTGAGCAGTAGGATCATGCGATACAATAGGAGTGTTGTGCCCACGTCCAATACACTCGCCATTGAACACCACCACCGCGCCAACCGGCACTTCGTCGAGGGCTTCAGCGCGCATCGCTTCACTCAGCGCCTCTGCCATCCAGCGCAGGTCATTCTCTTGAGAAGAAAGCATTGTGTTCACAACGTAGACGCAGCTTGTCGGAGTTCAGCGAGTGTCCCGATTTTGTTCCCATGGCCGCCGACAATACGCTCTATAGATAAACCGTAGTGTTCAATCGCGCTGAGCAGCTCCTTGCACCAAGCGCCCATTTGCCGCGGGGCGCCAGGAGAAAATAAGTCTGTCACAAACAGTAACTTTTCTTTCGGCGCATAAACAACCAACATGCCTTCGGCGTGTGAGTTCTCCACTGGATATATCTCGATTACCCGTGCTCCATCGGTCAGCACTTTTTTCTCGGTGTCTACTGTTTCAAGGACGAGCGGCTGAGGATTTTTTTGTAATTTATCCGGCGCACGGGTGTGGGGCGCACTGGCCACGCGTTGAAAAAATTCTTCGTTGACTTTTCCGGCTACTATAGCTGCTCCTGCCGCAATATAGGCTCGTACGCCGCCGGTGTGATCATTGTGGAAATGGGTGCTGACGAGAAAACGCACCGGTTTACCGGGAAATTTTTTCTCCAGGGCGGCAAGCACCGCTTGCGAACGCTCTTCATACAGCGGAGCCTCCACTACAATCAGATAATCCGCCATTTCAATCGCTAAGCTATGATGTGTCCCACCGGTAATCTGGAACACGCCTTTTGTCACTTCAGCAAAATCAACCCGCACTTGATCTTCATCAATGGGACTGGCCAACGCAATACGACGCCATACCCAATGCGAACTGAAGCGCCCGCGGCGATCATCCGAGGCGTCAATTTGTGAGAGATCTTCGGGCACCGAGAAATCAACTTTGCTCATATCAAGGTCGTTCTCAACCGAATCGATATGCTCAACCATCACTACCTGGCCATTCACTCGATAGGTCAGCTCGAAGGGGAATTTCAGGGGGCCGACCCGTCGCCAATCGTCAAAGAAGAGTTCGTTTTGTACGTCCCCGTACACAGGATCATCGTCAAGAAACTCAACTTTCGTCGGGAGACGGGTCTGATCGTCGACCGCGATAAGCACGTGCAATCCGCCGTCATCAAACGACACAACTTCATTCACACGCCCGCGAATGCTCTGATCCAGCAGACGGAATAAAGAACTGGAGCGCACCAAAGCATTCAATAAAATAGAGGCCGGAGCACGGCTGAGTTCTTTGCGTCGCGCCGCCATGCGAATCGCAGACGCTGGCCGTTTAGCTGGACTTCTGGCGCCGTCGGCTCCAATAATCGCACCTTGATCTCCATTGAGAATCTCCGTGTAACGCCAACTCAACGCAAACGGATAGACAGATTCCCGTTGCCAGTCGTACCGCACCTGACCGGAGTTCAGATCGCGCACTAAAGTGCAAGAGAACGTCGACACCTTCCGTGGTTCTGCGCCTGGACGAAGGGCTTGCTCAGGCTCAAAATTTTCCCCATGAGAAACGATGCGTTGACTTTTGAGGGCAAGCAACGCTTCACGGCCGCCCATCGCAGCAAGGGCTGTATCGAGATACGTCCGTGCGGGTTGTGCAAGAGCGACGCTCTCCGTTCCGCACCAAAAGAGGATAGCGATGAGCAGCATTCTGCTGAAGAACGACATCATGATGGGTTCCTTGCGCCTATAAACAGGTTAGTCAACAGTCAACATGGTCAAGTTAAAAACTTGACCACAAGGGCAAGGAGAACCTGGAAAGGTGGAAGTCGCACAAGAGCATTGTCTCATCGCTGCGGAGGACTGAAGGAGAATCAGATCTTCAATCGCTTCTTGTTCTCCAGTCCTCATCTTCACTTCTTGCTTGTTAGGCTCCTAGCCCAATTTTTACTTCTTCAAAACTTTCGCGGCGCTTGAGGCGCTCGGCCCACTGCGCCACATGCGGGAAGGCGCTGAAATTGACGCCAACGCGTTCACACAAGGCCAGAAAGGGCGTGAACACGACGTCGGCAAGAGAGTAATCCCCCATCAGATAGTCTCGCGTTTGCAGCTGGTCATTGAGTCGAGGCAGCAAAGCGTTCAGTTTGGCTTTACTGTGATCGATTTTTTCTTGGCTTCGTTCGGCAGCTGGCTTACGATTCTCATAAAGGATGCTGATTACTGGTGGAACAAACTGGCTGTTACACCACTCCGCCCATAATCGCATCTGTGCTTTAGCGCCAGGGTCCTGCGGCGTGAGCGCCGGCGTTGGATACTTGTCTTCCAGATACTCATTACAGAGCGCAGATTCATACACCCATGCCTCTTCTTCCACCAACACCGGAACCTTTCCATAAGGGTTGAGCGTCAAGTACCACTCCTGCTTTTGTTCTTTGTTCGGAAGGTCCATTAGAATACGATCGAATGGCAAATTTTTCTCTTTGAGGACAATCCTTGTTCTCATGGCAAACGGGCAAGCCAGATAATCGAACAGCTTACGCATAGACGCCTCCTTTGGCGAACGCCAATCGTTAAACTCTTCCCGACGCAATAGAAGAGCAAAAGAAGAGTGTCAAGGGTTTCTCGCGCACGATTAAATTTCGTACATGAGCGCCTGCGCCTCACGATTGCGTCGACTTAATGCGGCGCGGCGAGTCATATCCGCCAACGTCACTTGCTCCAGCGCGGCATTCATCGCAACACCAACATCAATCATGACTGGACGTAACCAGCATCGCTCCGCGCTCACACAGTCCGCGCACTTTACCGACGCGTCGAGGCTCGCACATGGCAACGGAGCGATTGGCCCATCAACTGCACGCACGATGTCTCCTAATGTCACCGCCGCTGCCGTTCCACGCAACACATACCCCCCTGCTTTTCCCCGTATACTCTGCACTAATCCGGCTCTGTTCAAGGCAAGTAATACTTGCTCAAGGAATTTTTTCGGTATCCCTTCCCGTCGTGCAATTTCCTGAATGGACAACATCACTGGAGCCTCAGGCGCTGCCAGACATACCAATGCGCGGATAGCATATTCACTTTTTTTGGAGAGCTTCACAATTCCTACTTAGCGACTAGAGATTAAAACTACAAGAGACCTCAGCTATTAAAGCTTTCTTACAAACATTGCTCTTGACAGAACACTTCGAGGGAGGATAATACCCATGTTTCCCATAATATCTATAGATTTAATAGATATTAAAGAGAGGTTACGTATGTCACAGGTACAAGAAAGCCAAGAGCAGTCGTCGAGCCGATTAGGTTCAATTGAGAATCCTGAGGTCTACACGAACCTTCCCGGTCATGTCATTCCCATTTTGCAACGGGAGTTTGACGATTTTGACAATGAAGCGCAACAGTTCCTCGATGGCGCTCGTACCCCAGCGGCATTTACCGGGTTTCGGCTGCGACAAGGCGTCTACGGACAACGGCAACCGGACGTGCAAATGATTCGCGTGAAACTGCCCTTTGGCGGGGTCGCGTCAGACCAGCTCGACGCCCTCGCTGACGTTGCCGAACAGTACGCCCCACTCGGCAAGGGTCACATCACGACCCGACAGAACGTCCAGTTCCACCATGTTCCCCTGTTGGAAGCTGCCAAGGCGATCCGCTTTCTCGGTGACTCAGGCCTCTCGTCTCGTGAAGCTTGCGGCAACACCGTGCGTAACGACGTAGGCGACCCATTTGCCGGGGTGTGTGAGGGTGAGCTGTTCGACCCAACTCCGTACGCTGGAGCATTTATTCGTTACTTCGTGCGCAACCCATTGACACAGCTCCTGCCGCGCAAGTTCAAGGTGTCCTTCACAAGCACAGACCAGGATGTTGCCGTAACTGGCATTCACGACCTAGGCTTTCTTCCTCGGATCAAGAATGGCCAGAAGGGATTCGAGATCCGCACTGGCGGCGGCACGGCGATTTTGCCGCGTATTGGCTACACCCTTTACGAGTTTGTCCCGCTCACCGAATATCTCAAGGTCGCGGAGGCAGTGATTCGCATTTTCGATCGTCAAGAAGATTTACGCGCCAATCGGGCGCGGGCGCGGCTCAAGT
>CAZUFQ010000610.1:0-4809 GCA_964618735.1 uncultured Enterobacteriaceae bacterium | reverse complement strand
TATCCATCTGCGTATCGACCCCGCAAACAGCCCACGTCCCGAAACTTTTCCACCTCTGGCGTTTGAGACTGTTACGGTAGCTGGGCAGATCAATACTCTTGGTCAGCCCATCTTGATTCCGCCCGTTGACACAGAAGGATCAAAGATCGTCGGCGGCAATCAAGAAGTTACCCTCAAGATGAAAGGGGTAACCGGGCTAGAACTCACCATTTTTGCCAACTCGGTGACTTGTCCGCCCAATGCAGTGGATCGTTCATCAGACGGCAAGCAATGCCGGGTGTCGATCAGCCAAGTGCACCTCGATAAAGTGCCGCTGCCACCGCCAAGTGGGACTATCTTCATGCCCACGGCCTGGACTGTGCAGACGGCCGGAGTGCATTTCAACCCGCCAGCGCGCATTTGCATCCCCAATGACGGAATGGCGCCGGGGCGGGTAATCGACATTTACCAATTCGATCATGGCTTGAATCAGTTCATTAACATAGGCAAGGGGACAACCTCAGAGGATGGATTGATTATTTGCTCTGACCCAGGCTTTGGCATTACGGCCGCGGGGTGGGGCGGGTGTGGCCAGCCGCAGCCGCCCCAGACCTGCACCAGCAGTTGCGATGATAACAATAGGTGCACGGACGACGCGTGCGCAAATGGCAGCTGTACGCATACGCCAAAAACAACGGCGCAAACGAAGGCAAACGGCTGCGAGGGCTGCAACAATGGAACACCTCTCCCGCCACAGACTGAAGCGCAGTGCTGCGCCTCAGTTTCCTTCGGCGGCGGCTATGTCGTATGTTGTAACACCAACAAAGTAGCATGTGTTGGCAACGGCATCGGCAATGGCGGCAATGCAACAGGAGGAAGCATAGTCAGGCAATGTGCAAAAAAGCATGAAGAAGAACATTTCAAACATGTAGACTGCCCGACCGGGGCTGATGAGTGCAAGACTACACGACCTCCTTTCAAGCCCGGACAGGATGCAGGTCAGGGTGAATGTGACGCTTCCAAGGTTGAGGTTGCCTGCTTGCAGGGGGCTAATTGCGGAGGAGATGCAGCATGTCAAACGAGAGTGGACGGGCGGATAACCCAGATCAAGCAGTACGGCAATACCAATAAGGCGGGTTGTTTCCCATAGACGAACAGCTGGTGAGGATGCAAAAATGCAGCGCCGCCGAGTTTTGATTTTACTGTTTCTAGGGGTGATATTTCCAGCTTTAGGCTACTCGCAGCCGACCTGCACCGCGCCTGTTTTATCTGATCAGCAGGTCAAAGATGTGGTTGATAAGGAGAGGGGGACAAGAACAGACTTACCGAAACCGTTCCCGAAGTATCGATGGGTTGTCAGGAGGCAGGGGTGCCATTACGTCTACATCGAATATGGTCTTCCCGAGATTCCGGAAGACAACCACATTTTCAGGTTAAACCAATATGGCGTCATCGTAGACGCCGATTCCAGCAGTCTGCAGTGTCCCGACAAAGTTTTCACTGAAAGTGAGTTGGCGGAAATCATAGAGAAAGGAAGAAAAAAACGGGAGGACTTGCCAGTCCTGCTCCCGAACTATAAGACGCGCGTCGATAGATTACGGTGCATGTACTTGTACTTCGAATACGCCTTGCCGGAAACTAGAGGAAATTATCAAGTTTTCACTATTGACCCTTTCGGGGAATTGATGGAGTTTTCTCGCAGCCAGCCCTATTGATAACTGAATGAAGTTTTAGTCATGGTACAACGCGGCTATCATCATTGCAGCATAAGAAGGATCGTGACGGTCCTGCTCTGCTGTATCTTGACGCTGAGTGCGCCTCTCCTTGCCGAGGCAACCAGTCCTGGGGAGGATTTGGGCCTTCCCGTTCCGACTTCCATAGCCATTACTGCTCCAAACACTACGCTGACGAATCTTGGAGAGACGGTCCAACTTACAGCTACTACCACTTTCTCAGACGGAACAACCCAAAATGTGACTGCTGCTGACACCGGCGTCAGATACGATTCAAACGACCCCGCTGTTATTACCGTGGACTCAAACGGTTTAGTTACGGCTGTGGGGAAAGGCGCGGCCACGATTTTTGCGAATCTCGGGAACACTCTTGCCTCAATACAGATTACGGTTCAAACGGGGTTAAATGAGGAATGCATAGCTACTGTACTAAATCGCCAGGTTCAGGTCAGTGCTGATGGCACCTTCGCTTTAGGCAACGTGCCGGTGCCCGTTGGGGCCTTCCGCGTCCGTGTCGTCTGTGAACGAGAGAATGGCGTTGATAAAGCTCAATCACCGTTTGTCTTCGGGGTGCCCAATGGGGAAACACCCCTTGGTGCGATCAGCTTCGCGACCACAGACCCGATTCCTGTTTCTCTAGCGATTACTTCCCCCGCCACAGTTTTGACCCCAACTGCCAATGGCGCACAACTCGTGACCACAGGCATATTGCCTGATGGCACGCCTATCGACTTGACATTGTCCGATACGGGCACATTTTACCTTTCTTCAAATCGCGCCATAGCAACGGTGTCGAAAGACGGTTTCGTGAGAGCTGTCTCCAGCGGCAAGGTGCTCATTACCGCGACCCATGAAGGCGTCATTGCGACCATCGCACTTGAGGTCAAGCTGACCACAGACTCGGACGGCGATGGCCTGCCGGACGATTTTGAGCAAGCGAACGCGGTGAATCCTGGCGGCGCTAACCTGGCGCGCTTGCCGGGCGTCCAAGTGACCGCCAGCAGTTTTTCTCCCGATTTTCCACCTACACGTGCTATCGACGGCAGCACCTTGACGTCTTGGTTCACCGCTGTAGGCGACGCAGCGAACAAACGCAGCGCCCCTTTTATCGAGGTGACGTTGCCTTCCGATGAAAATGTCGCGCAGATCCGTCTTCTCGGTAATCGCCAGAATCCCAACGGTTTCGATTTTTTTGCCGGTGTTTTCCGGGCGTTCAACGCCGACGGGACGGAGATTTTCAACTCTGGAAACATCACGTTGCCAGCTCCGACTCGTGATGTTGCGGTCCCCGTGGACCTCAACGGTGTGCGTCGTGTGCGCTTTACCTCAACTGTTGATGAAAGCAACACCCCAGGATTGTCGGAGATCCAAGTGATTTCGCGACCGGGTGGACCCGGTCTCAATCCGAATGACCCTAGTGACGCCGCCTTAGACTTCGATCGAGATGGCCTCACCAACCTTCAGGAGTTTACCCTCGGAACAAGTATCTTCCTCAACGATACCGACGGCGACGGGCTCGACGACGCCCAAGAAGTGGCCCTCCGATCCAACCCGGTGGTGGCGGACTCTGATAATGACGGCCTGCTGGATGGCGCCGAATTAAATCCCACAAGTGATACTGATGGCGACGGCAAGATCAACATTCTTGACTCTGACAGCGATAACGATGGGCTGGCTGACGGAGTAGAAATCCTTCTCGGGCTCAATCCTCTCTCGGGAGACTCCAATTTCAACGGTATTCCTGACGGCAGCGAAGACAGTGACGGCGATGGCCTGACAAACAGCGAAGAGGTGCTCGAACACACTGATCCCACTAACCCTGATACTGATGGAGATGGCCTCCTTGATGGCGAGGAAGTGATTCCTGGGTCCGATGGTTTCATTACTGACCCGCTACGTGCAGATACTGACAACGATGGAATGCCGGACGGCTATGAGAGTCGCTTTGGCCTTGATCCAACCGATCCAAGTGATGCCGGCCTCGATCCGGATGGCGACGGCCTGACCAATTTACAAGAGTCACAACTTGGCAGCGACCCATTCAATGCAGATACGACGCCGCCAACAGTGGCGCAAATCGAGCCAGCCAACGGGGCGACGGATGTTCCTGTAAACAGCGTCATTATCGTGCGATTCACTGAACCGCTGCAGCGAGCGTCGGTTGTCGCCGGGACAGTACGCATATTCCAGGGAACAACCGAAGTGGATGGAAGCGTGAAGCTCTCCGACGACGGGTTATCGATCACCTTCGATCCGACACAAGATCTTACCAGCGTGACTGCTCACACGGTCCGTGTGCAAGATGTACGTGACGTCGCTGGCAACCGCATGGCTGCTCCATTCCAAAGCACGTTCACCACAGCGGAATTCGTAGACACGGTTGCTCCGACTATTTTGCGCACCAGCCCGGACAACGGCGCTTCAGACGTACCAGTCAATGCGCCCTTCACCGTCGAATTCAGCGAACGGATGGACCCCGCGACACTGACGCCGACCAATTTCACTATCTCTGACAACATCACCGGTCGCACCGTACCAGGCATGATTCAAGTCGATGCGGATGGCCACACGGCCTCCTTCGTGCCTAATCTGCCTTTTGCGGTGGGCCGTTCGCACTCAGTCCTTCTCAACTCCAACATCAAAGATGCGGCGGGCAACAGCCTAGGCTTCCGTTCCTTTAGCTTTACTACTGCATTTGCTGTGGACAACCAGCGTCCACGCCTGGTGGCAACCAGCCCAGCAGATGGAGATAGCGGGGTTCCGATCAACGCGCTTATCATGTTGGACTTTAGTGAACCTTTGAACGCGGTGAACGTGTTGCGCGGTGTTCAGGTATCGGCAGCCGGTCAACCCGTAGCAGGTTCGTTTGCGCTTTCCAATGGTAACCAACGCCTCACCTTCACTTCAGCGACTGCCCTGCGAGCGAACACCACACATACAGTGACGATAAGCACAGAGATCACTGATCTCGTTGGTAATCCGCTTGATAATGCCAGTAGCTTTACCTTCCAGACCGGGAGCATAGGTGATGTTACTCCGCCGCAGGTGACGGTGGTGAGTCCAGCCAATGGGGCGGTGGGCGTGGCCACCAATGCGG
>CAZUFQ010000609.1:0-4823 GCA_964618735.1 uncultured Enterobacteriaceae bacterium | reverse complement strand
AAATCAACGCTAAGGTCGGACGCAATGCCGATCCAATGACGACGTGGACGTTTAGGACTAAGTTGCTTCCGCTCCAAAAATTCTACAAAATCAAGAACTTCTTGTTGCTTCTCAGGTGGCAGAATCCGCAGTTTTTCAAGAACGGTTTGCTCAATGGCCATGAAACGCTCCTCGCAACTTTTAACCGCTATTAGCAAAACCCTATCATGAGACAAGCACATGCGGCAGCAGGTCTCTAAACTCAAAGTGGCCCTGAGCGCCGAAGCGATGAATAAGATCTTCAGCCGATTCCCGCGCCTTCGTATCCGTGCTTTGAATTGCTGTGGCAAGAATTGCCCGAGCGTGTTCACGCTGAGTGTAGAGGCGCCAACCTTCGACATCACCTTCAGTGATAAGTCGCAAACACTCTACTGCTTTTCGGGGCATTGCTGGCGCCAGCGCCGTAAGTCTTTTGTAGAGGAGATGCTCTACTATTTCCATTCCGGGGGAAATTTTGAGGACAGCGATAAGCTGATCAAGAGACCAAGCATCAAATTTTGCCGAGACGAACCACCAGCCAAAGGCAGAGAGTTCTGCCGTATAAGTCTCAGGATGGGCATCGGCCTGTGCGGCAGCAAGCCGTCTCTCCCAAAGTATCTTTAATCGATCAAGAATCTCGTGTGGGACTTCTCCTGTTGTTCTGTAAAGGCGTTGTCCTTCAATGGTCAGCGCGTGGCCACGAAGGGCAGCCGGGGCCTTTTCGTAGAATAAAGAGAGGAGGCCTTTAGGATCGTCTAAATCAAGTTTCCCTCGCTCGTAAAAAATCAGCAGGTGCTCTGCGAGGCGTTCTTCCGGGTTAGCTAAATGTCTTCGACGTTCACTGGGTATGGCGCCAATACACTCCACTGCACGTTTGTATTCGTTATGGAGCACTTCAAAAACATTGTCATAGGGCTTGCAAAAAACGAGGTATGTTTCCCATGCAGCATCTCGGAGATCGCGAAAAGACTCTTCCGGGGGAAAGATCCTTGGAACATGAGCGGTCGCCCATTTTCCATCAAGAAGGACAAGCCAAGGAAACCACTGACCATAAACAGAGCGAACGGCCAGTGACGGGTCTAGTGCAGGATCAAGATGAGTTTCTAGAACTTCCCGAACCTCCGGAATTTCCTCAAAACCCCACTTGATACGCTCCTCACCGTGAGGTTCCTTCTCAATATTTCGCCGGACCCATAATGCGTATCGTACGGCGGCGTGCATAGCGTCTCCCCGAGTTGTATTAATAGAAAGAGTGGCTGGGTCCATGTTCGAGCCGCCATAGCGAGCTTCGTACTCTTGATCCGGCTCTGGATCGCCTGTCAGCAGTTTCATCACAGCCCACGTAGCATTACGGAGTTCAAAAGGAATTGCTGGGGCGGATTCAAAGCCAGCTGCGAACAGGGTAGCGATAGCTTTACGAGTCCAGACCCAGCCGGGATCAAGGTCGGTATATTGGCCCTTACGGTCTGGAATTTCTCTCGGTTGCGCTACGACCCATTGGCAGAGCTGCAAAACCGGCAACCAGGGAAAGGGAAGGTTTGCTTTCGCCGCGTCGCGAAGTCCAGAAAGAAAGGCTCTCACGTAGGTTGGGTCGAGTTCTTGTAGTTGAACGGCATGGTCAGCAAACCGTTCTGGCTCTGACGCCACTAATGCTGTCAGTTCCCGCCCGAGTCCTTCTGGTGACATTAGTAGATTTCCAGACCACCGCCAATTTTTTAAGAAGTCAAATAGTTCTTCTATCTCCATCGAGCGCAATTCATCAGCACTTTTGGGACTGGTTGGGCCCCAGGTTGCGCCCTCAGCATATACAACAAGGTCTGGGTGTTCGGGTTCTCCAAGCTCCGTCGTCAATTCTTTGTATCGCCGCTTCCACTCCGGCGGCAACACTTCATGTAAGGGTGCAAGACGTTGTAAACGCCAGTACTTGTCTGACCGTTCAATCTCTTCTGGTGAAAAAGATTTACTGAACCGTTGTTCAGACAATTCTCGTGTTTCATACACCGGTGGACCTGCGTCAATCCAATCGAGAATGGTCTGCTGATCTTTCAATGAAAGCTGGGTAAATCGTTCTTGGAGGAGCAGAAAATACTCGTGCCGCAATCTCCATTCATCGAAGAGGCTCCTGTTTGTGAGACGTTCGGAGATGAAGAGGAAATCAGCTTGGCGAGAAACTCGCAAAAGATGGAGAGCTATCCGGTGAAAAACGCGCCATCGTTGTTGCTCAAAGTAAGCGACTAAGGTCGTTATCCGCGAAGGGTCTGCCACAGCAATCCGTTCCGCTGTATCTCGGACTGCTGAGACAAGGAGGTCCTTCAATTCATGAGGGTAATTCTGCTCATGATCTTCAATGGCCGGACGCCAGAAGTCTTCAGCACCTTCGATTTTTTCGTCTCGTTGAGAGAGGCGAATGGCCGAATCCAGAAGATCACATAGAAGGTTCAGAGCTTTCTCTCCTGTTGCCGCTACTAGCTCAGGAATGTTTTTCTCAAGAATCTCTTTGTACTGCCACATATCAAAACGTGCTTGTGGATCCGGCGGCAAACGGTAGGAATCGTCTTCAACCATTTTTTCGGCAGCCTTGGGGTCTGGTTGGACTTCTAAAAGAGATCTGGCAAGCTCAAGAGCGGCTTCTCCCTGACTACCTTTGGCCAGGTGCTCGACAAGTTTCCCTAGTTTTTCAGGAAGAAAGAGTGGGTGCGGAAGCTCGATCCGTTGCTTTGCTTTTGTAACGAGTTTCTCTGCGAGATATGCTGGCATCGCTAGCGCGGCGTCAATGAAGTCTTCGTGGACACTAACATTGTCAGTCTCAGGTATTTGGAGAATAACCTCAAGAACCGCGTCTGGTGCTTTTGTCGCCATTCGCGATAAATAACGCGACTCGGGCCATTGCGGAAAACTACTCGGCTTTCCTGCTTCGTCCTTCATCACTGAGGGAGGAAAATCAAAGAACTTTTTCTTCTTGAGTGGATTGATCCATAAAGGATTCTCAAGACGATCGAAAAAATAACGACGCTGTCCTGGACGACCAAGGAGAGCGACTGCTTTTGTAACCTGTTCAGGAGTTGGCGTCTTCCAGGATTCCATCGAGTTCGTCCGTTGTGGAAAAGAAGCTTCGCACTAAAGCTCCTAAGGCTGATTCAAATAAGTCAAACTGTCTACGAAGTTCAATGCTATCACAATCCGCATCAACTCTTCCCGAATCATGATTTCTTTTCTCAAACCAGTTTGTAACTTCAAGCCATTGGATTATTACAGGGCGAAGAGTATCTCGTGACTGATGGTTTTCCGGGGCACATGCTTCGAAAAGACGAATCGCGGTGTCTTCTGGCTTTGTTCGGGTCGTCTCATGATCTTTTATCAGAGTTGCAATTTTGATGAAGAGATCTCGTGGAATTTGAATATCTGGTGAAGGAGATATATTTGTTCCGTCAGACAAGAATGAGCTAAGGAGCAAACCATCAATACTAAATCCTGCTTTCTGCCAGGCTTTGGACAGATCGTCCATGCGGTTCTTGTATTGCAACTGCCCATCTCCCTTAGCTCCAGAGATGACGTCAGGCAGTCGGTTACGAATCTCTCGGACGGCATGAGAGACAAAACGGACATGCCCTGGCAGGATACTATCATTCAGCAATCTCACAGTGCCTTCATAGAGTTCAGCGAGGGATGGCGCATTTCGATAGAGCCAAGCGTGCAGTTCTTGGCGGGCAGGCGTCCAGTAAGTTTTTTCTAGAGAAGGTGTAAAGTCTACTCTAGGGAGTAGTGTCTCATCTTCGCGCATCACAATTAACTCGATAAGAATTACAGTTACTTGCTACTCAAGGCTAGCTTTTTACTTTGTACATAGCTTGATTCTGAACCTTCACGTCAACAACCCCATCGTGGGCAGCTCCCGCAGCATGAAATGTTGCAGATCCTGCCCGGTGATAAACCGTGCGTAGTGCACCCCGGTTTGATGACAATAGCTCTGCAACGCACGATTGTGAGCGTCGAGACGTTGCAGATACGTTTGCTTGGCTTGAGCGTCAAAACGCACGAGGGCGGCCTCCTGGCTTTCGCTGTCGACGAGCCGCACCCCTCCCGGTTCTAAGGGCGGATCGACTTCCTCTTTTCCCAAAATTTGGATCACGGCGAGATCGAAATTCGCCGATCGCAACAGATTGAGTCCAGCTTGCACAGTGGTCGTCGGAAACAAAAAATCGGAGATCCAGATCACTTTGCCGGGGCGATGCACGGTTTGCAGATGTTGAGCCAGAGACGTGGGCGGAGCTACTGCGCCGCGGGCCTTTTGTCCCTGGAGGAAGAGAGATAGATCAAAGAAGCGCTGCCGCCCGCGAAAAAACGGCGTCGCATTTCTTCCGCTCTCACTGCTGAGCACGTGGAGTTGTACAGCGTCGTTACTTGCGAGCACGACGTAGGCAAGGGAAAGCGCGAGGTCGCGCACCGAGGCCTCCTTACCGTCGCCAGCAGGGTAGGCCATGGAAGCGCTATAGTCGAGAAAGAGATAGGTGTACAACTCTTCTTCTTCTTGGAACAGTTTAATATAGGGGCGATCAGTGCGACTGTACAACTTCCAGTCGATATAACGAGGATCGTCCCCGGGCGCGTAAGCCCGATAGTCTGCAAACTCCAACCCGGCCCCGCGGCGGGGGGACAGATGTCCTCCTGGCCTGCTGCCGAGAAACCGCCGTCGGGCGCGGATCCGCAATGTTTCTAAACGAGCAAGAAACTGCGAGGTAAACAGGGGCGGCAAAGAAGAAGTCGCTGCAGGCATACAAGAGGTCAGCTTAACGGAGTAAACGCCT
>CAZUFQ010000608.1:0-4824 GCA_964618735.1 uncultured Enterobacteriaceae bacterium | reverse complement strand
GGGGGCGGTCTCGGTGATGACGCCTTCGGGGCTTTGTCCCACGTTTGCGGGGAAGCTCCCCAAGCCGGTCTGGCAAAAGACTCCCACATTCAGTGACCTCATTGGCGCTGCTCCTGTTTTCCGTTCCGTGGTGGAGCTGGCTCGTCAGGCTGCCAGCCACGATTGGCCTATCCTGCTGGTCGGGGAGTCCGGGACAGGCAAAGAACTCTTTGCCCAGGCTATTCACTGGGCAAGCCTCCGTACTCGCGAACCGTTTGTCGCATTGAATTTAAGTACGACCCCAAAAGAGTTGGCCAGTGCGGAGCTGTTTGGGTATGAGGAAGGCGCCTTCAGCGGCGCTCTGCGGGGAGGGAGGCGCGGCAAAGTAGAGCTGGCGCACGGGGGGACCCTATTTTTAGATGAGTTGGGCGACCTGCCCGTAGAAATTCAGGCCGGGTTGCTCCGCTTTCTGGAGGAGGGGATCATCGTCCCGCTCGGGAGCGAGCGCCCGCGGCGAGTGGACGTGCGTATCATGACGGCGATGAATGTGGATCCCGCACAAGCGGTGGAGCAGGGCGCGTTACGGCTCGATTTGTTCCACCGCTTAAACGTCTTTCCGCTCTTCCTCCCTCCCTTGCGAGAGCGCAGGGAGGACATCCCCTTGTTGGCCCGTCACCTCCTTGATCAAGAAAGCTTCCCTGCAATAGACCTCGCTCCCGACGTCATGGAGCTCTTCGATCACTATGCTTGGCCGGGCAACATCCGTGAGCTGCGCAATGTGTTGATCAGGACTGCTGTACGAGTGTCCCACGGAGTCATCACCCGAGACCTACTCCCGCCAGAACTCCTGCGGAGTCAGCCTCCAGCTAGCCCTCCGGCAGCGGCGTCCCGTCGTGTCGGTCGAGAACAGATCGAACACGCCTTGAAACAGTGCCACGGCAATCTGGCGCAGGCAGCCCAGTTCCTGCATATTCACCGCGCGACCTTCTACCGCAAGATGCACCAATATGGCTTGACACGGTAAGAACCTAGGGCGGTTTGCATTTGCCTTTCTCCATCCGTTCACCCTTCGACAGGCTCAGGGCGAACGGCAAAGCTCTTAGACGAGGAAAAATCCGCTCGTGCTGAGCTTGTCGAAGCACGAGAGACCTCGCGGATTGGGTAACCCCATTTGCAATTTGCTCTAGTTTTTCTCTCACAGCAGGTAGTAGAGATCACTTACTGTGAGCTCAACGAGGCGTTGCTAATCGCTTGCGGAATATCACCGCCGGCAGCAATGTCGGCTGCGATCTGCGCAATATGCAGGTCTAGGGGCTGCTCATCATCATTCCAGATATACGGCCGCTCTGCTGAAGGCGGACGCCCGACGGCGGCGCGTACGGCTTCATACAAACGTGAGGTGCCTGGCGAGAGCCAGGCGCGTGCATCGTAATGGCCGTCGACCGCGTACGTCCGCAAGTCAACTGCCTGCACCCCAAACATTAACGCCACTGCCATGTACTGCTGAAAGATTTCAATGGCCTGACGCGCCAGATTCGCGGAACCGAATCCTTGACTGTTAATGTTTTGATTGAATTGCTCGGCGTGAGTGGGAAAGCGATCAACCAACGAGTTGCCGAAGAACGTCAGCAAGGGCATGAGCGAATTGCCAGCGAGTTGTAATCCCTTCAGCCCCATGTTCACCTTTCGATGAGTATTACCGACGAGAGACGGGGGTAAGCCATTGTTGAATTCCGGCGCGACGAGCAGCGCGATTTGGACGTCGAGATGCTTAGCCAAGAGACCGAGGTAATACCGCAAGTGGTCCATCGCCACGCCAACGTACTGTCCTAGGAAATTGCCTCCATGATAGCTGGCTTGATGGTCAACATCGATCAAGGGATTGTCGGTGGCCGAGTTGATTTCAACCTGAATCTGCTGTCCAATTTCTGTCACTCCGTCAACAATCGGTCCAAGGTACTGGGGCAAGCAGCGGAGGGAGTAGCGATCCTGTATCAGACCGTGACCACGAAAGTCATGTTGGCCGTCCAACTCGGCGCGAATCAGGCGTGAGCCGGCCAGGAGGGTCAGGATGGCGGCGGCGGCCCACCTTTGGCCGGGGTGTGGTTTGTGCGCATGAATAAAGGGATGGAACGACTGATTTGTCCCACTCAAAGCCTGGATAGCAAAGGCATGGGCGCCTAACGCGAGCTTAAGGAGGACTTGGGCGTCGTACACACAGTTAGCGGCAATGCCAGTCATCACCGAGGTCCCGTTCACCATAGCGAGACCCTCTTTGGGGTGCAGACGCAGGCGCGGCAAATCGAGCCGCTTGAGTGCGGTAACGGCGTCGACTTCCTCGCCATTGAAGTCCACAGTAAAGCTGGCGTCGAGGCCGATCAGAGCGCCGGTAATGCTGGCCAATGGCACCAAATCCCCGCTCGCGCCAATGGAGCCAAACTCCAGTACGTGCGGTGTCACCCCTTCATTGAGGAAGGTCACGATACGGCGGATGAGTTCGAGCCGTATTCCAGAAACGCCGCGTAAGTGGGAGTTCGCGCGTAAGAGCATAGCGGCGCGGACGTCGGCCTTGGCCAATCTTCGACCCGCGCCTGCTTTTAAAAACCAAATGAGATTGTTCTGCAATTCGGCGGCCTCTTCACGTGAAATCACTACGTTGGCCATCCCGCCAAAGCCAGTGGTCACCCCATAGATTGGCTGGCTGGTCTCGACGGCATTGGCGATGTAGTCATACGAAGCAATGACCCGTCGCAGGACTTGCTCTTCATCGGTGAGACGGACTTGCGCCCCGTGACGCGCCACTCGCACCACGTTCTCTATTGTCAGGTCTTCGCCACGCACCGTAACAGTGTCAGCTAGCTCCTTGGCGTGGGGTGATGACACTACGGAGATGGATTCAAAGGGGGTTTCGGCCGTTAGTTGGGAGTTCATAGACGCCCCTCCATAATTCTTATCAGCAAAAGCTATGCCGGAAAGGAGTGTCGAGGAGGGATAATTTCGAACTGCCAGCGTTCTGTCTTTGGGGTCTCGTTATTTTTGCTATGCTATACGGGAAAGTCATGGGCGATGCTCTCGGGTTTACTCTGCTGACACGATTCCTTCTGCTGTACGCCGCTATGTATGCCGCCTTTGGCGTTGCCTCTCCCTTCTTCCCTGCCTTTCTCAGCACGCGTGGGGTGGCTCCCGCGCAGCTTGGGCTCGTGCTGAGTGTCGGCACAGTCGTGCGCTTGCTCACAGCGCCGCTTGCGGGTCGCCTCGGGGACACGTTCCAAGCGCTCCGGGTCGTGCTCGTCCTCTGCACCGGCCTGGCTGCTGTGGTGACGCTCGCCTATCTCGGGGCGCAGGGAGTGTGGAGAGTGCTTGGGGTGAGCCTACTGCAGGCCGCATCTCTGGCTCCTATGACTATCTTAGCGGACGCCTTGGCGCTCGGCGCCGCCGCTCCGTCGCCGCACGGCAACCATCCGGGCTTCGAGTATGGCTGGGTGCGCGCCGCGGGCTCGGCGGCCTTCGTCGTCGGCACGTTACTGTCCGGGCAGATGGTGAATGCTTTTGGCCTCAACCTGATCGTTGGCCTGCAGGCCGCGCTGCTCGGCGCGACTGCTTTGGTTGCACTGCTTGTGCCGGAACTGCGTCACAAGTCCCTAGATGATGTCGTGCGCGCCGCGGGGTGGCGTACTCCTGCTTCTTCGGCTGCCAGTGTTTCGGCATTTGCTTCTGGTGGCTGCTCTTATCCTTGGCAGTCATGCGATGCATGACGCCTTAATAGGGCTCTCCAAGAATTGTTCGCACTCATGCAGCTCTATAGAAGAGCAAGATAAATAACAGGATGTGAGATATTCTCGTACTCTGTCCAGCTCTAAACTTTAAAGTTCCCTCATGCCCAGGCTCTGCCTGGGCGTGTCGTGGGGTGCTGGCTCTATCGCCCTTGAGTGGCGTTCCCAGGCAGAGCCTGGGAACGAGAGTGTCAACTTTTGAGCTTGACAACGTACTAGGGCTTTGTTGACATGCCTATGCGATTTTTGATTATCGCTCTTGCTCCTCACAAAGGGCGGATATCTTTTTCCTCCTGGCGGCGCCTCACGGTGAGCGCACGGCGGGCTTATTCGTCGACTAGCACAGGAGACGCTGCGGGCGGCTGCAACCGCCTAGCGAGATTGGTCAGGCGCTGATGGGAGCGCACCGTGCGGACGGCCATCCCCAACGCCTTGGGTTGCGCAATGACTACTACCAGCCGCTTGCCCCGTGTCACGCCCGTGTACAACAAATTGCGCTCAAGTAACGTGAAGTGCTGGGTAATAAGGGGAATCACCACAGCGGGATACTCCGAGCCTTGGCTTTTATGGATGGTGGTAGCGTAGGCCAAAGAGAGTTCATCTAGTTCCCCAAAGGCATACTGCACAGTGCGTTCCTCAAAATCGACGTGTACTATGCTTTCTTCCAGGTCAATCTGCGTGATGCGCCCAATGTCGCCGTTAAAGACCTCTTTGTCATAATTGTTTATGTGTTGTAACACTTTATCCCCCGGCGCGTAGGTCCAGCCAAAGCGCTGGAGCTTCGGGGTGGCGGCTGGATTGAGCCGCTGTTGCAGTGCGCCATTCAGTGTCCGTGCGCCCACCAGACCCCCGTTCACCGGCGTGAGCACCTGAATGTCAGCGATGGGGTCGAGCCCAAAGCGCTGGGGAATCCGTTCACTGACGACTCGCAGAACTTTGTCAAAAACCTCTTCCGGGGTGGCGGCTTCAAGCAGATAAAAATCACTCACCGACGCCGCCGGCGGCCGTTGCGGGACCTGGCCCCGATTGATGCGATGGGCATTCACAATGATCTGTGAGGTCGCCGCCTGAC
>CAZUFQ010000607.1:0-4840 GCA_964618735.1 uncultured Enterobacteriaceae bacterium | reverse complement strand
TGAAGAATACGAAATGAATGGCAAATCGGTCGAGCATGGCCGTATTCTTGCCGCTGAGATTAATAATAAAGGAAAAACGCACGTACTTTTCTCTTTCCCTGATTCGCCTAGCGTCACAGTTCAGTCTAAGTCCCAAGGCGCATTTTTGCGCTATCCCTTGCAATTCACCCGTATCACCTCAGTCTTCACTGATGCACGTCTCCATCCCATTTTAGAACGTGTTCGCCCGCACACCGGGATAGATTTTTCGGCGCCGCGTGGTACGCCTGTCAGAGCAGTTTTTGGTGGAAAAGTGACCTTTGCTGGTCGTCAGTCTGGATATGGCAACATTGTTCGCATCGACCATCCAGGTCCATACGATACGGCATATGCGCATCTTGACCATATTGCCGAATCTGCCAGAGAAGGCGCTACTGTTGAAAAAGGCCAAATCATTGGTTTCGTTGGCGCCACTGGGCTTGCTACTGGACCGCATCTCCATTTTGAAATGTACAAGGATGGCTCTTTTATCAATCCCTTGACTGCTAAGCTTCCGCTTGAGGATCAGCTCCCACAAAAAGACAACCCAGTATTCTTAGCAAAAAAACAACGGGTGCTTGAACAGTTCAGCGCGATGAAGATTGGAGACCAACCAGTTGTTCTCTCGATGGCGGCTCCGTTAAGCGGCAAATCTTCACATGAAACTGCGGAAAAAACGCAAGAAAAGCGTGTCGCCTTAGCTACCTTCACTTCTTCTTCTCTCATTCCGGGCCTTGGTTCTTCTGACGAGACGGAGACTCCCAAGAAATCGGTAAGGGGGAAAGGGGGAAAGAGTAGACGAGGGAAAGAGGCTCGCGCTACTGCTTCTCATCATGCGCATGTGGTGGTGATAAAAGCTGGAAAAATAATGCAAGAGAACGGACAATACCGAAAAGCTTCCTCACAGGGGCGTTCCCACAGTAGACGCACTGCCCGTCGTTAGCTCAATTCTCCAGCGGTGCATTGCAATCTTTCGATGATACAATAGCGACAGATGATCTCTCATATAGAAAAACTTCGGGTCCGTTGGGTCGATACGGATGCGTCGGGTATTATTCACTACACCGCAGCATTTCGTTATTTTGAAGCGGCGGAATGGGAATTGTTTCGCAAAGTTGGCATGTCGCTCCGACCCCAAGAGCAAAATTTCGGCTTACCGCGAGTCGCGGTGAACGCCACGTTTCATGTCCCACTGCGCGCTGATGACGAGATTGCTGTTCACATTCGGGTTGAGCGCCTAGGGGCAACGTCTATGACCTTTGCATTGGAGGTTTTCCGTGAGGAGACGCTGTGTATTAGCGGTTCCGTCACTGTTGTCTTCATTAACGAACAAGGGAAGCCTATTCCGATCCCAGACCATATACAGCGGGCGCTGACCGCTGCATAGTTAGTCATTTTCTGGAGTTGACAGGGCAATTACGCTCACGTAGGAACAAAAGGATGTCGTACGCAGTTATTCGCACAGGTGGCAAACAATATCGCGTCTCGCCCGGAGAGTTGCTCCGCATAGAGTCGCTTTCGACTGAAGTTGGCAACGATGTTGCCTTTGCTGAAGTGCTTCTCACCTCAATAGATGGAGCGATTCAGGTAGGAACCCCTCTCGTTACAGGAGCGACGGTCACTGCTCGGATTGTCCAGCACGGAAAAGAGAAGAAGATTTTGGTGTTCAAGAAAAAGCGGCGGAAAAATTATCGTCGCCGCCAAGGGCACCGTCAACACTTCACGGCCGTACAGATTAAGACCATCAATGTAGGAGGATGAACCATGGCCCATAAAAAAGGACAAGGATCAAGTCGTAATGGTCGCGATAGTCCGGGCCAACGGCGCGGCGTCAAAATCTACGCTGGACAAGTCGTCAAGCCCGGCAATATCATCATTCGTCAGCTTGGCACTCGCATTCATCCTGGAGTGAATGTCGGCATGGGAAGAGATTACACGATCTTCTCGAAGATCGATGGGATCGTTCGCTATGAACGAGTCGGTAAAGACCGTAAGCGGGTGAGCGTGTATGCCGCCGCTGATCCACAAGCGGCAGCCCAATAATCTTTTTGCTCAAGCCCATGTTCCCTTGCAAATCTTGTCAGGGAGCGAACAAACCCTTTCTAAGCCCCGTCAGGGGCTTTTTTTTCTTCTTATGCACTTTATTGATGAAGTCCGATTGCTCGCCAAAGCCGGAGACGGGGGAAAGGGTTGTGTCGCTTTTCTCCGGGAGAAATACCGACCGCGCGGCGGTCCTAGCGGCGGCGACGGCGGCGACGGCGGCAGCGTCATTTTTCGAGTGGACGCCCAGCTTAATACTCTTGTCGACTTGGCGCATCAAAAACATCTGCGCGCCCCAAGGGGGGAATATGGCAGAGGGAAGGATCAACACGGAAAGAACGGGCAAGATCTGATCGTGCGAGTCCCACCCGGGACCATGGTCTATGATGATGAAACCGGCGCTTTGCTCGCTGACCTACGCACTGCCGGAGAAGAATGCATTGCCGCCAAAGGCGGGATGGGCGGCAAAGGCAATGCCCATTTCGCGACGTCCACTAATCGCGCACCACGATTTGCTCAACCGGGCATTCCAGGTGAAGAACGAGCCGTGCGGCTTGAACTTCGCTTACTAGCTGATGTGGGTCTCGTTGGCTTTCCCAATGCCGGCAAGTCTACGCTTATCTCAGCAGTTTCCGCCGCTCGTCCACGCATCGCGGATTTCCCTTTTACCACGTTGACTCCCCATCTCGGGGTCGTGCGTTACAGCGAAGAGCGCTCTTTCGTCATGGCGGACGTTCCCGGCCTTATTGAAGGCGCGCATGAAGGTCACGGCTTAGGTATTCGTTTTCTGCGTCATTTGGCTCGCACATCGGTGTTAATTCATCTCCTTGACATTTCCGACGCGGAACGAGATTCCTGGCAGGATTACCAGGTTATTAACAACGAACTTGCCTGTTTTGATGTGACGCTGCTTGACCGTCCACAAATTGTTGCGGTGACGAAACTCGATCTTCCTGATACTCGTGATCGGCTTCCTGAAGTCAGTGCGCTTTTTGCCAGTCATAGCGTCGAGTTGTTCGCGCTCTCAGCAGTGACTGGAGAAGGCGTCAAGGAATTAGTCTTTCGTACCGCACAGGTGCTAGAGCGCCAAAAAGAAAGAGCGAGAGAACTGGAAAAGGCGCACGAGCAACAGGAACTCCAGAAGAGAGAGTCTTTTTTTCTTTCGTCCTCGTTATAGGCAACGTCGTGACCCAGCGTCCTTATAAAGCTCAAATCTTTAATCGCGTCCGCCGGGTTGTCGTCAAAGTCGGCAGCAGCAATCTGTCTGACGCCGCTGGCGTCAAAAGAGAGAGTCTTGCCTCAATCGCTCAATCGCTTGCGGCGCTGCACGCATCAGGCAAAGACATCGTCTTAGTGACTTCGGGCGCAGTCGCCGCCGGGATGGGTCGCCTTGGCTTACAAGGGCGACCAAAAACAATCCCAGTCAAGCAAGCTGCGGCGGCAGTCGGGCAGATTACGCTCATGGCCTTGTACGAACAATTTTTTTCCATTCATCATATCCATGTTGCGCAAATCCTATTGACCCATGACGATCTCACCAATCGTAAACGTTACCTCAACGCAAAACATACGATGCGTACGCTTCTCGAAACCAAAGCCATTCCTATTGTCAACGAAAACGACACTGTTGCAGTAGAAGAGATTCAACTTGGAGACAATGACAATCTTTCTGCTCAAGTCGCCGTCTTAGTCGAGGCCGACTTGCTGGTGATTCTTAGCGATGTGGCTGGACTCTATGATAAAGACCCGCGCGCTCATACTGATGCGGCTCTGCTTTCTCTTGTCGAGAAATTTGACCAGACGCTGCTGGCGAGCGGCGGCGCGGCTGGACCGTTAGGTCGCGGCGGCATGACCTCGAAACTCCAGGCGGCCCATAAAGCTGCGCTCTCTGGCATTCCCACGATTATTGCGGATGGACGCAAGGCAGAGACTCTTGCTGCAGTCTTCGATACGCGGATCGACGTTGGCACCCTGTTTCTTCCGGTTGCCGATCGGCTGACGAGTCGGAAACACTGGATTGCTTATACTTTAAAGCCTGCGGGATCGTTAGTGGTCGACGCTGGGGCGTGTGCAGCGATTTGTGAGCAGGGGAGGAGTTTGCTTCCTCCAGGGATTCGCGAGGTGCGCGGCGAATTCGATGAAGGGGAGTGTGTCACATGCGTCAATGATGCGGGGAAAGAATTCGCCCGTGGACTGGTCAGCTACAATTCTACAGCCCTGGGGCGTATCAAAGGCGCTCGCACCGCACAAATCGAACAGATTTTAGGCTATAAGGTGAGTGACGAGGTCATTCATCGGGATGATCTCGCTCTGCTGTAATGACGCTATCGCACGCGATGGAGAAGGAACCGCCAATGGACCTCGAACACCAGATCGAAGCAATGGGAAAAGCAGCGAAAGCGGCCGCGCGTCGACTTGCCACTGTCCCCACTCCAGTAAAAAACAGGACGCTTGTCCAAGCTGCTGCGCAGTTCCGCAAACAAGGCGATGTTCTCTTAGCGGCGAACGCTCAGGATGTTGCACTGGGGAAAAGCAATGGACTTTCCTCCGCTCTGCTTGATCGTCTGACGCTGACGCCAGCTCGGATCGACACGATGGCGAAAGGGTTAGAAATTATCGCTGACTTGCCGGATCCGGTCGGAGAGACCATGGAGATGTGGCGCAGACCCAATTGACTGGAAATCGGCCAAGTGCGCGTAACGATCGGTGTGGTTTGGTTTATTTATGAATTTCGTCCTAATGTCAAAGAATACCCCGCCGGTACTTTCCTCAAGGCGGGCAA
>CAZUFQ010000606.1:0-4846 GCA_964618735.1 uncultured Enterobacteriaceae bacterium | reverse complement strand
CGCAGCCGAGCGCCAACGTCTGGCATCATATCGCCGTGGTGTACGACGCCTCCTCAGAGGCGAACGCGCCGCAGATCTATGTCGATGGAGTATCACAGATAGTGAATCAAGAAACCGCGCCGCGAGGGACGCCGCTGGCGAATACCGATCCCTATGTTTTTGGAAATCGAGGGACCGGAGACCAGGGCTGGAGTGGAATGCTTGATGAGGTGCAAATTTATGACGCCGCCTTGACGGCGGCGCAGATTCAGGCGGCTATGACTACGGCAGGTTCCGTTCCATGAGTCGTGCTCACCGCGCCGAACGGGATGTTGGCGGCAACCGCCGCCGCTTCCCCCTTGAGCGCGTCGTCCTCAATGCCCCACCTATCGTGGATTGCATAGATTACGCCCTGCTTTTGTAGGGGCGCGGCGCATTATGGCGAAGTTTTCTTCAATGCGCCGTTCGCGACGAGCTCGAGAATGCCATCCACTAACGCCTCCCAATCTGAGCCTTCGACTTCCCATTTCTCATTGAGCGAGACGCTAGGTATTCGTAGGAGGTCCGCGTACAGCAGCGGCCGTGGGAGGGGTTCTTCTGTTGGGAACGCTGCTTCGGGATCAAAGAGTAATTGGAGGTGATCCATCGCGCGCCGACAGCAGGCGATACTGCTCATCAGCAAAGGCGAGGGTTGTTGTCGTTTACACAAACTGAGCTCTTCTTGTGCGGGGCCGTGTAAATCCCGTATCGTCTGGCGCAAGCGTTCCGCTTGCGCGTGGATAGGGCCTCGCCGTTGACCTAGATGGATTTCTTGCAGTTCAATCCAGCGCTGGGCAAAACCGATAGCTTCTCGGGTGTACAACAGCAACTGTTCCATGGGCCTGCCGCTAATTTCATTACCAAGTTGACGCCCTAACGTCTGATGATCGGTATGTTCAATTTCACGCTTCAGCTGGGCCTCATCGGAGAAGAAGTCGACCGTACGCTGTACGGCGGCAAGGTTACTTGTGTCATTGTAACGGAGGGGTGAAAGTAGTGAGGTAATTACGCCTCTTGGCTCTAGCCATTTTTGCCAGACCTTTGTGGCAGGAGTGAAAGTAAAGGAAAGACGCGGCGCGCGCGCCCACCAGAGTTCCACTGCTTGTTTGATAACGTCAAGCTCTGCCTGCCATGCCACTTGCTCTTTGCCTTTCTTCAAGAGGTTGGGATCGAGCGGTTGCTGGCGCACGCCGTAATCGGCGATACTTTTGCAATAAGCAGAAAACTGCGGCAGCGGCGTCTCCCAGCGCAAAGCGCGCAGCACGACTGGCGCTTGGGTATGGGGCGCCAGCAACGCCGGCTGCAACGCCGTCGCGGCCAGCAAGAAGGAGATGGCTTGGTTCCACTCTCGCTGGTCCGGCAGATAGAGGCTCGGAGAAAAATGGCTGAAGTCTTCTTCGAGGAAGCGAGCAGTTTCTCCTCTCGCGTGTCGCACATGCCGACCTAGTACGATAGCGCGTAGGAGCCAAGAAGGGAGACGGTAAGGAAGGTGTGGCTGTTGGGCGTCTAAGTAGCTTGCGATATGAAAGGCTAGCGTGCCCTTGTCTTCGGCGAGCAGCCGCCATGTCAGGTCGCGTAGAGCGGTTGGCCGATGAGCAGCATCCGACGCGCGTACGATTGCAGTAGCAATAGCGTGTGCGGAATCTTCAAGGGTAAAACTGTAGAATGCCTCGAGCGGTATCGTGTCCGGCGGCTGGGGCGTGTTTTGCACCGCAGATTCTTCTGTTTGCCCGCGTCTCGCGATCCGGGAGAATGCCGCAAAAGGAAGTTCATCTCCTAGGCCGCCGCCAATGAACACTTCATCGAGCTCATGCCTCGCCTCAGCTGACGGTGGAAAAATTTCCGCCTTTTCTTTTTTCTTTTCGACGACCAAAGAAATGCCTTGTACGGTTGGCGCCTCTTTTCCGACAAAGACAGGGGAAGGCGAAGACAAGGACTGAGCCGGTTGCGTGGAAGACGCCGCAGGCAGGATTAACTTCCCGCGTGAAACTGCAATCGCGAGTGGTTTGCTGAAAACTTGTTCAACCGTTTCCTGCAATAAGACCCACTCATCGTCATCGAGAGTGTCTTTTCGTTCAACCCACGAAAGCAAATCTGAGAAGGGGTCTTCACCATTAGCAAGTGATTCTGTAGCTGGATGAAAATTGGGCCATCGCCCTGTCGCAATCGCCTCTCGCAGCGCGCGCGCTTGCTCCTGACAATCGAGTAACGGAGGGAAGACCGCTTGGTCGCAATGCTGGAGGAGTAAAACACGATCGAGCACCGCCAACGCCTGTTGATAAATGTCGTCGCGTAGGATTTTCTGCCCTTCGGCTTTCGCAATACTGTACACGAGGTTTTTCAGATCACGTAGCGACGTTAACGTTGCCGCTGCCGGGACAGAAGATAGAGCTGCCGCCTCACCCATTGCCAGCCCTTGGACTTGACAGTCGAGAAAATTGCGGCGTAACTCGACGACGGCTTCGAGCAGCTGATCACTAGGCATTTCTCCCGTCTCGCGCAGCTTTTTGGCTGCTTGGGAGAGTTGGGTGCTGAGTTGCTCGGCAACCTCCGTTAGGGAGACGAGTATCTGAAAAAGAGAAGACGAAGTCGGCTGCTGCATTTCCTACTCCCTCTGCGCGATCAGTCCTAGGAGGCGTCGAACAGGGTAAAGCTTATGCAACGAGATCGGCAGAAGGAGCAGATTCTTGAGCGCCGCGAGCTTTTGTCTTAACACGGAATGCTGCTTTGGTTGCAGCTCAGGTTCAGAGCAGTTCTATCCAGGCTCCGTTGTAGGGTATCGCCTCACCAACGAGCGCTGCCGCCAGCGCGCCTTCTCCGAGCAAATGTTGCGCAAGGGCGCGTGCTTCTCGGGCAGGGACAGCGATCAATAATCCACCCGAAGTTTGCGGGTCGAATGCGATTTCATTGAGGTCTTGTGCTACTGCGGCGTGCACGGACACTTTATCGGCAAGGTAGTTACGATTCCGCTTACAGCCTCCGGTAATGTATCCTTCCAGGGCGAGACGTGGCGCGCCTGGCAATAACGGAAAAGCTGACGAGTACAAGCGTACCGCCACTCCGCTGCCGCTAGCCATCTCGTAACTGTGTCCCATCAAGCTGAAGCCTGTTACGTCAGTGCAAGCGTGCACGTCATATTTTTGCATGATGGCCGCTGCTTTCGCGTTCAGCATAGACATCGACGCGACAGCAGCGCCGTATTCTTCTTCCGCGAGGCTTCCTCTCTTCAGTGCGGTAGTGAGAATTCCCGTCCCAAGAGGTTTCGTGAGGATGAACACATCGCCGACTTGTGCGCCGACGTTCCGACGGATATGACGCGGGTCGATCACGCCAGTGACAGCCATGCCGTATTTGATTTCGTCATCAGCGACGGAATGACCGCCGACCACGACGACGCCAGCTTCTTCCGCCTTGTCTGCCCCGCCCTGGAGAATGTCTCGCAGAATCTCTTTCTCCAGACCGCTCTGTGGAAAGCAGACAATATTCATGGCGGTTTTGGGCTCGCCCCCCATGGCGTAAACGTCACTCAAGGAGTTCGTAGCTGAAATTTGACCGTAGGTGTACGGATCATCAACCACGGGAGTAAAGAAATCGACCGTGTTGATGATGGCTAGATCCTCCCGCAAACGGAAAACTCCAGCGTCGTCCGACGTTTCAAAGCCGACGAGGAGGTCTGGATGCTGCGAGCGGGGAAGCGTACTGAGAGCAAGCGCTAGGTCCGCCGGACCTAGTTTTCCCGCTCACCCAGCAGCTTTCACTTTTTCAGTGAGCCGGATGTATGGCCGCTGGTCTCTGGGCGGGTGTACCGGTTGCGTCATAGACTCCTCTACTTTTTCCGCAGTTTCCGTACGTCGCCAACTCGTAACGTCAAACTGGTGCGGTCAAAATATTCCAACAGGGGAATCGCTGTTTTGCGACTCACGCCGAGAAGATCGCGAAACCCAGCTGCGGTGATTTCTGCATGCGCCGTCAAGTATGAGGTCAGTGCAGCTTTGGCTTTTTCTACCACAGCGCTCGTGAAATACAGATCTGTTGCGATTTTGGCGACTTTCCCTTGTGATTCAAGAACGGTGAGCAGCTCGGTTAAGGTTTTACGAGACGCCCCGAGGGTGCTTTCCAATTCTTTGACCTCTGGCGGGGTAAACCCGCCTTCGTGCAAGAGCTGTTCAAGTTTGGTTACTGTCCCTCGCTCGTTTTCGCTGAACTTGATGATATGAGCCGGGAGATGCAGGGTGCTCTCTTCTCGGACTGCGACGCCTTCATCAATTAATTTCTCAATGACCGCGCGAAATATTTTGGGCGAAAAGGAAAACGACAGCTGGCTGCGCAAGGACTCCATGTCCATGCCGCGCGCCAAGGGTGAATCCTGATGGAATTTCGCGAGCAAGGTTCTGACTTCTTCTATGAGCGTTCGCCATTTATTGATGACCGAATACGCCTCGGGATGTTGCGGGTCCGGCAATGGCAGGATTTCTTTATCCTGAGCTAAAAGAGCGGCAACTTCCTCCTCCCGGGCGTTCACTCCCTGATAAATTTCTTCTCGCGGCGCGGCAAATTCACTCTGGACTTCTAAGTACGCGCGGCATGCTTGGAGCAGGTCTGCTGTGCGTAAGGCCGTCAGTCGCTCGCTCACGCCAACTTCCGAACGACGGTGACGTCGGGCAAACGAGTGGAGCACCTCACCCCCGCCAAGTGTACCTTGGGCGGTTTGATTACGCAGGATAAAGCGATCGCCCCGCAGTTCGACCACAGGTTCTTCGAGCACGATCTGGCAAAATGACGTGTAACGGGGGAGCAGCACCTCGCTGGCTGCCAAATTACTGTTCTT
>CAZUFQ010000605.1:0-4850 GCA_964618735.1 uncultured Enterobacteriaceae bacterium | reverse complement strand
CAACCGCATTGGTGGTGATGCAGCAACGATGCCTATTGCGGACGGTTTCGCCGCTAAGGCGGCGCTCACGTGTTCTCTGGAGCATTTTGAAGGTGACGCCGACACGCGGCTTTTTCAAGAACTCGCACGGGTGTTGCAACCTGGAGGCATGGTGTGTGTAGTTCCATTTTATTTTTTTACGGAAGAAGCGATTCAAACCGACCCCATCGTAAGCGTGCCAACCCAAGTCGTCTTTGACACAGGAGCAACTATTTATTGCGCACGCAGCTGGGGAAATCGCTTCGGCAGATTCTATAGCCCAGCCTCGTTTATCCGACGTATTATGGAGCCCGTGAAAGACAAGATGCACTTCACGCTTTATTATCTGCAGAACGCCGCTGCCTACGATGCATCCATCTACGCACGGTTCGCCTTTACCGCCACTCGAGTCTAGTTCATGCATATTGCCATTATTGCGCCGAGCCCGGTCCCTTTTTGCATCGGGGGCACCGAGAATTTGTTTTGGGGATTAGTCAGAACGATCAACCAATTTACTCCGCATCAGGCCGAACTCATTAAATTACCGAGTCGAGAAGCGAATCTCTGGGAGCTGGTGGCAACTTATCGTCAATTCTCACAATTGGATCTTTCGCATTTCGATCTTGTGATCTCAACCAAGTATCCAGCCTGGATGGTCTCCCATCCCCGTCACATTTGTTATTTGCAACACCGTCTCCGCGGCCTCTATGATACGTATTATTTGACCAATTTGCCGGAAACGTATGAAACCACACACCCCGCATTGGAAGCATTCAAGCGTTTTCTTCAGAGCCATCACGGCGTCCGGTCCGCGCTAGACGAAGCGTTCGATCGGCTGGATACCCTATGGAATCGAAAGGATATCCCACCGAATGTGTTTCAGTTCCCGTCACCTTTTGCACGCGAAGTAGTGCATTTTTTTGACGGCGTTGGCCTTGCGGATGATGCTATTCTCAAATTTTGCACGATTGCACAGACGGTGGCAAATCGTGTCGAATACTTTCCTGCTGGTCGCGATGTAGAGGTTATCCATCATCCATCAAATCTTCAAGGTTTTTGGTGCGGCAAAGACGATTATCTGTTTACCGTGAGTCGCCTCGATGGCCCTAAACGTATCGCCTTACTGATCGAGGCGATGCGATATGTGAAGAGCGACGTCACGTTGAAAATTGCCGGGACCGGACCGGATGCTGAGCAACTGCAACAGATGGCGCGGCAAGATAAACGCATTACCTTTCTCGGGTTCGTTAAAGATGCTGAAATTGTTGCTCTGTATGCTAACGCTTTGGCTGTCCCCTACATTCCATACGAGGAAGACTACGGGCTCATCACCATAGAAGCAATGATGAGCGGAAAACCCGTCCTCACTGTCCATGATGCCGGCGGCCCGAATGAGTTTGTACGAAATGGGGAAACTGGTTTCTCAGCGCCCCCCACTCCACAAGCGCTCGCCGAGCGGCTTGATTATTTCTGTCAACATCGGGAAGAAGCAAAACAGATGGGTCGCACCGCTCGACAGAGCGTGCAACACATTACCTGGGAGAGAACGGTTGCCCGTCTTCTCGGAGAGGAAGAACAGCCTTTGGTCAGGGCGAGCAAAGCTTATCGACGCAAACGAGTTACTGTCGCTGCGCCCTTCCCTATTTATCCTCCTCGTGGCGGCGGCCAAAACCGCATCTATTATTTGTATCAGCAGTTGGCTCGTCGATTCGACGTAGACATCGTGACGTTGACCAACGAGAACGAGGCTGCCTTTCATGAAGAAATTGCCCCTGGCCTGCGTGAAATTCGCCTCCCAAAGTCGGCAGCGCACGCGGAGGCCGAGGCAAAGCTCTCAAGTCAAGTCGATTGGATTCCCATTACGGATATTGTGTTGCCGCAACTCTACCATCTCACGCCGGCGTATGGAGAAGCGTTGCAAACCTCGACCGCGCGGGCGGATATTGTCATCGCCTCACATCCCTATGTGTTGCCGGCAATTCGCGAGGTCAGTGATAAGCTGCTGTGGTATGAGGCGCAGGACGTTGAGATTGACCTCAAGCGGGCAATCTTGCCGGATACTGCGACAGGACATGATTTACTAAAACAAGTGGAACATGTAGAAAAAACCTGCTGTCAACAGAGCGCTTTAATCATGGTGTGCGCAACAGAAGATGGAAACAGACTCCAGGACCTTTACGATGTAGAGCAGGACAAGATTGTAGAAGTTCCTAACGGGGTAGATTTGAACACGGTTCGCTATGTGCCGCTCGCCGAACGTCTCGAGAAAAAGCGCGCCTTGGGTCTAGACTCAACATTCAATGTGCTGTTTCTCGGCAGTTGGCACGGTCCCAATATAGAGGCTGTGCGACATATTTTTAGATTTGCACAAGAGCTTCCTCAAGTTAATTTCCTAATTGTCGGAAGCGTGGGATTAGCGTTTCGAGAAGAAATAATTCCTACGAATGTTGGCTTGATGGGCGTCATCGATGATGACACGAAAGACGCCATTTTTGGGATTGTGGATCTTGCCGTCAACCCTATGCTATCGGGCACTGGAACAAACCTCAAAATGCTCGATTACTGCGCAGCGGGAATTCCGGTCATTTCTACGTCGCATGGCCTGCGTGGGTTAACGCTAGAGAATAAAACCCACCTAGAAGCTGTTCTACTCGATGCATTTCCGACCGCGATTCAGACCTTAAGGCAGAATTGGAAGGATCTTCATGAAAGAGTGGAGCAGGCAAGAGCTTGTGTTGCGAAATATTATGATTGGGCAGTCATTGCCGAAAATTTTGCAGCGGAAGTTGTAAGGAGAGGACGTATGCCCCTCTGATAGATAAAGGCAACACGGCGTTGAGGAGCCTGGGTTGTGATTAAAGGTCTCGGTCAAATAATTCGGACCGACTCGGTTGAGCTCCGAGCAAATTTCTCCAGCGATTACTTACGGGATGAGTTCTACAATTCTTACATCGCAGCCTCCTAACCACAAAGGTGAGTGCAAGTCCGTCCATCATCCCGAGAGCACTATGCGAAAATTTTATTCTCCTTTATTCGTAGGCCTTTTCTACTTTCTTTTGTTTATAGCCTTTTTCTCTCCAGTGCTTTTCTCTGACCGTCTGCTCGCCCCCGGAGACGGCCTTATCTATTATCTCCCGAATTTCTATGCTGGTCGCACGTTGTGGGAGCCTTTACTTTATTCTGGGGCGCCTGCCGCCGCCGACTCGCAAACCATGACGTGGTATCCGCTCTCCTTACTCTTCTCAGTCTTCGACGCGTGGAACTGGTTTGTGGTGGCAGCCTATGTGTTAGCTGGTTGTTTCACCTCTGGCTATGTCTACTTGTGTACCCGGTCGGGAATAGCCGGTCTCGTGGGTGGTCTTACCTATAGTATGAGTGGACCCATAATGGCGCATTTGGGGCATACGAGTATTATTCATTCCGCCGTGTGGCCGCCGCTATTACTATGGGCGCTAGAGAAAATCCGGCTTCGTTTTGATCTTCGCTGGATAGTGGTGGGAAGCGTAGCTATCGGCTGTGGCATTCTGGCTGGGCATCCACAGATCTTCGTCTACTTTCTCGGGGTGAGTTTCCTCTATGTCCTCTTACTGGGGTGGAACGCCGCAAGCGGGAGATGGAGATACTATGGCGCCAGCGTTGGACTCTTGCTTCTTGGCCTCGGTCTAGCTGCGATCTTGTTATTGCCCGCTGCTCAATTGGCAAGCCTCAGCTTACGCTCGCAGATGAGCTTTGAGGAATTTGTTTCGTACTCACTTTCTCCCCGCCAGTCGCTGGAACTTCTTTTCCCGTATCTGTGGGGGGGAGCCCGGGGCTCCTTCTACGGAGTGTATTATTGGGGGGAATGGAATTTAGCTGAGTTAACGGGGTATATTGGACTCCTGCCTTTATTTTTGGCCGCGATTTGCCTGTACACCCGTTGGCGGAATACGTTCATTGTGTTCTGGGCAGGCGTTGGTGTTCTTTCTTTTCTGCTAACGTTAGGGAGCCACACTCCACTCGCATATTTGATGTACCATTTTCCTATTTATAACAAATTTCGCTGCCCAGCCCGCCATTTCTTTGAGTTTGCCCTTGCCCTCTCTATTCTCGCTGGGTATGGGGCTGCTATTCTCGAAAAAAGGGAAGCTTCGAGACGATTAATTGCGACGGTCATCGGAAGCGTAGTGTGCTTCATGTTGATTTTGGTGACGGCCACCTCACTTTTCAGCCACGTTTTTGGGTTTTCTACAAAAGTAGGAATAGGTTCTCCCCATTTTTTTTCGCTAAGAAGCCCGGCCGTCGTTGTGCCTTTTGGTATTGTCATCAGTTCAGGGGCCGCCCTTTACTGGTGGAGTAAACAAGTGGACTCTGCCCTCAGAAGAGCAGTGCTGCTTCTTGCGCTCATCATAGATCTTGGCAGCTTTGGGTGGTTTTATGAGTGGCAGTTTGCCGCCCCAGAAATTCGACTACTCTCACCACCAGTGATGGCGGAACGATACGGTGAAAACCTTCGCCTTGCTTCCCAACGAGAGCTACCCGTGCGAGGCGGAACCTCAACCTGGGAAGAACTCCCGGTCAACCTTTCTCGCTTATGGCGCGTGTCAAGCGCGAGCGGATACGGGCCACTGTTACTCTCTCGGGTCAGTCAGCTTTTATCGATGGGGGCAGATGGACGACTCGCGGACGTCTCATTAGCACAGACAAATCGTAGTTTGGATATTCTGGCAGTACGGTATCTTCTCCTCCCTCGGCAAAAAGCTCTCCCTACGTCTCTACCAGATTCTTCCGTGCAAGAGTGGGCTGCGGAGGATCCGCGTTTCGCCTTAGGAGGAGCGAAATGTGGAGGAACCTTC
>CAZUFQ010000604.1:0-4852 GCA_964618735.1 uncultured Enterobacteriaceae bacterium | reverse complement strand
CCTTTCCACTGGTCTCCCAGCATTTGGAGCCGGCCCGCGTGTGTCAATCCCTTCAGGGCTACGCCCTTCCGGGATCGACACACGCTTTCTCTTCTCCCTCATTATCTCTCACTTCCGCTGACGTTGGACAAAGAGCGCTCCTCAAACGATAAAGGCGTAATTTGGGAAATTGTTGACATTGTTAAAGACAACCCCCTAAAGCATTTTCCCGCCGATTAAGTTTCAAGCTATCCTGCATTGTCGCAAGAATCCAGCACTCACTATCCGATGCGAGTTCTGTAGGACAGCACCGGATATTTCCAGTACGAGCTGGCACTCCTTGCAATTTTGAATTAATGTATTCTAGCCGTCAGCAGCATGGTCAAATTTGAACTTCACCCAGGTTTCGGAGCCAGGAATGTTCAAGAACTTTTTATTTAGGACAGCTTCCAAGAGCCAAGACTCTGGTGGTCATAGAAATCCTGAACGTCCCCCAGACCACCTTGCAGGCGATGTTATATGGAAGGAGCCGTTCAATCTACTTCGCAAAAAGTGGAGCGAATTACCCGTAGGCGTTGATCGCCTGTCCAGCAAAGATATAGGTATTTTGAGTGATGGTGACTTACTGTCATGGTGGGACAGCGTACACAAGCATGCAACTACCGGGGCATTTTATAAAGGAAGAGGATGGTATCATACGCTTTATGCTCCTCTCATGAAAGGTGCAAAGGTTATCGAAATCGGCACCGGATTTGGAATTGATGGATTGACTTTCGCAAAATCCGCCAATCACTATACATTTGTTGATATTGTGCAGGAGAACTTAAAAATATTAGAAAGACTAGCGCGACTGATGAACATCAATGGTGCAACTTTTGTCTGGCTTGAAAACTACGAAAGCTTTAAGCAACTTCCCGAAGAGCAAGATGTAATTCTGGCCAGCGGTTCCTTACACCATGCCCCCATACATGTTATCCGACGCGAGGTTCATGAATTGGCGGAGAGATTGAGAACGGGTGGGCGGTGGCTGCAACTCGCATACCCAAAGGCGCGCTGGGAAAGGGAAGGCTGCAAGGCGTTTTCTGAATGGGGAAAATGTACGGATGGGGAGGCTACGCCTTGGGCGGAATGGTATGACCTTGAAAAGCTGTTGCTTCTTTTTGAGCCCTACAAGTTTGATGCTGTCATGACTTTTGACTATCACAACTCAGATTTCAACTGGTTCGATCTTATCAAACGGAGCTAGTCAATGTACTACTAAGGGGACTAAGGGTAGTGTCTCGGCAGTGTTTATTGTTCCAATTGCAGCGGATCCGTTGATCTTGTACTTGAACTGCGAATTTGCACAAGCTATTTAAGTTGGCTTTGATTTCTGCCACGCGAAGTCATCTAAAACATGGGAGACTACGCCATCCGTTGTTCGGATTGGAACCCTGAAGCGTCCTTCCTTTGCTCGCTCATGACATCTTCCGATGCCAAGGCTTGCCCTGTAAAAATTGATGTAATACAATTCATCCAGTTGGCCTTGGCCCATCGCATCCCATTTATGATTTCAGAACAGTTGGCAGCAGCAATAACTCAATGGGGCAGCGATTCTCCAAACTGGTCTGGTCGATTGCTCGAGGAACTTAAGAAACAGATCGCTGCTGACCGCCTGCGTTGGATTGTCTTGTCCAGTGCAGCAGAGAATCTGGCGGCTGCCTTTGAAGTGGATCGCGTCTTGGCGGCTTTTCTCAAAGGCTTCGCATACGCGCGTGAACTCTATCCGTATCCAGAGCAGCGTCCGTTCAACGATTTAGACATCCTTGTGCGGAAGGCAGACGTAGAAAAAGCAGGCCAGGTTCTTCTGACCTTAGGATTTAGGCCAGCAGAAATGCCGTCCAGTTACGGCGCTATCGAGCAGAGCTTTTATAAGACCGTTGCCCCTGGTTTTGTACTCGACGTAGACCTGCATTGGGATCTCGTCGGTCGTGAGAGTCTCAATCGCGAGATGCGATTGACCCCGGATGCTTTTATCGAACGAAGTCTCGATCGAGGCCACGGGATTCGGGTACTAAGCGTAGAAGACGCGATGATCTTCGCGGCCGTGAACCTGGTCGTTCACGGTTACAGTCCCCTGCAGCAGTTCTACGACTTCAAGTTGATGACCGAGAAGCCCATCGATTGGGATTTGCTGCTCACGCGAGCTCGAGAATGCCGCGTGCGGTCTGCTTTGAGCGCGGGATTGGGTATCGCGGAGACCGTCTTTGGCGCCCATGTCCCTGATCAGGTCAAACGAGCACTACGGCTTTCGTGGTGGCAACGAACGGCGTTCAAACGTCTATTAAAACTTGAACACCTGATTCGCCCAGAGCGGTACATGGAATTCGGAGCGCGATACGGTTTGAAGATCCTTAGCCAAGACTCACTTGGCGCTGTCATGCGCACCTTGGCCTATGTTCCCATAGGGTTCATTAAGCGAAAGATAAATGAATGAGCCCTAGATTCTAGGGCTCATGTAAAGCGGCCATTACTGCCGATCCTTCGTCGAACAGTGACCAAATTTGTCATCTCACGACCTGCTTGGATTGGATTTCGCGACACTAAATTTCTGGTTGGTTGTTGTCTCATTAAACGCTCTCACGTGCGTATCCGCTCGGGCTTCTTTAAGCGTCGTTCCTTTGACTCTTTCACACGTGCATTGATCCTTTGGTTCATCCTAAGCGTAATTGCATAACTGATTGGCAATAAATGGATTGAGATAGCAAAAGCTCAGAGGGAATATGATACCTTTGTATGTGTAAAGCACTCTAATGAATTTTTGAAGTCCTGGTCAATAGATTGCAATAGATAGTCGATTTGTGTACGTCCTAGCATCGGACGTAAGGTAGACTTGGTACTAGAATTTCATGGGTAAGTGGGGTGTGGCTCATGCTTAGAAATCGAAGATGGTTGGTTATTCTTTGGGCCGTCACGCTCGGCGCCGGTTTGGCTTACTTGAGCTTCGGTCCTTCTCAAGAACTTACCGCCAAGTCTAGCCATCACACGGCCTCCACTACACCCATTCCTCAGCATCAAAACGCCAACGCGCATTCATCAGCCGAATCGAAATCGGAGATCGCTGCAGCCGACGATTTTTCATTTGGTAAGCAGGAGCCGACGGCCAAAGTCCTCGAGATGTTTATCGCGGAGAAGATTGATGCGTCCGAAATGGAGTCGCTTCTCAGAGGCCGGCCCTACAAACCAGAAACACTCGTAGGCACGGCACGGCTCTCACCGGAATTTCTCCGTAGCCCAGTCGTGCTGGGTTTGCAGCATCAAGACTTACCTGAAATTCACATGGATCTGGCCAACGGCAGTACCTACACGGCAAAGCTCAAGAAGGCACAGAATCAAGTCAATGGGTCGGTGGTTCTTGAAGGAACGCTTGAGAACAGTCCCGGGAGTTTTGCGATCATTTCTATTGATCAAGGCAAGGTGCTCGCGTACCTCGACGATCCGAAGACCACCAGAGTTCATCTCGTGGAGTATTACAAGAACGGCATCTATCGCATCTATGAGGCCGATAAGTCGCTGACGATGCCCTGTGCGACCTTGCCGGAACATGTGAAGCTGGGAGCCAGTACATCGGCTGCGACGGCGACCACTTCATCGGAATCGGATTTTGCCCCCCTCAATACGCAGATCGATTGCATGGTCGTCTATACACCAAACGCCGCGAACTGGGCGAGTGCCAATGCAACCAGCATCAATAATGCCATCAATTTGGCGGTTTCTTTGGCCAACACCGCTCATTCCAACAGCCAGACCAACGTGACTTTGAATTTGGTTCAAACGTTTCCCGTTAATTACACGGAAGCCAGCCTGACACTGCCGGGTGGCGGAAACGACATGAACACGGATCTGGATCGGCTTACAAATAATAACGATGGTTATATGGACAATGTGTTTCAACTCCGGGACAACTCAGGCGCGGACTTAGTATGTCTCTTCACACTGGCCAATGACTATGGCGGACTAGGTTGGGTGGCCGCGCCTCCGGGGCCCTCGACGGATGGTATTGGCTATTGCGTGGTTCGCGTTCAGCAAGCTACCTGGACTCAAACCTATGCTCATGAACTAGGCCATAATATGGGCTGCCTACATGACGTTGCAAATACGAGCCCAGGAGACCAGGGTGCCTTTTCTTACTCCTATGGTTGGTTGTTTAACTACAATAGCGCCGGTTATCACACGGTCATGGCCTATAGCAATTCATCGCATCCAAACGAAGCGCCGAACTTTTCAGATCCCAACATTAAATATCCAGATGCATCCGGTACGGCAACGGGATCAAGTACGAGTTCTCCTAAAGCGGAGAACGCGCTTTCCATTCGCAATACCAAGGCTGCGGTTGCCGCGTATCGCGCGTCATCCCACAAGCCACCGGCGGTTAGCGACCTGAAGATCACGGGGCAGACCGGTTCGAGTCTTACTATCAGCTTTACGTCGGTTGTCGGCGATATCACCAACGGCGGTACGGCCTCCAGTTACGACGTTCGCGTGAGCACTTCTCCCATAAACACAGACACGGACTTCTCGAACGCCACCGTCACATCTGGGGCAACCGCGCCTCAAGCAGCCGGAAATACGGAATCGTTTACCATCACGACCTCCCCATCCATGACCAGTGATACCACGTACTACGTAGCCTTGAAGGTAAACAACGCCGCGCCATCTACCTCATCCCTCTCGAACGTGCTGTCAGGTACGACGTTGGACGTTACACCGCCTGCGCAGATCATCGATTTGGCGGCGGTGCTGCAGGCGGGAGGCGGGGGAGCGTCGGCCAAGCTGAGCGTGGTGTCGGCGGCGAGTTCGAGCAGTTTTTCAGCGAGTTACGGGGCGGGGATGG
>CAZUFQ010000603.1:0-4856 GCA_964618735.1 uncultured Enterobacteriaceae bacterium | reverse complement strand
GATGACGCACCCCGTGCAACCGAACACGATCGGTGAAGTTCAGCATGAGCGGCATCAGGTCAGTCCCGTAGACTCGGCCCAAACCGCCGCGGATCGCTGCACGTTCGTGGAACTCTGCGACTTCATCTACAAGCACATTTGGTCCGCCCGCAATGAGTAATGGCACGGCTTCCCCCGAGTGAATCAAAGGACCGCTGCTTGGCGTGGCATGATCACCGGTGACAACGACCAATACATCTGCCCCCTGTTCAACCTGCTGCACCAGCGGTCCAAGCACGCCATCAATCGCTTCAATTGCGGCTTTTTTCCCTAACGGATCTTTTCGATGCCCTGCAACGTCAGGCCCTTTAGCATGGACATGAACAAACTCATAGCCTTGCTGAAAGAGTTGTTCTGCAGCAAGTAGTTTTTCGCGAAAATCCTCTGCTAGCGTTGCGCGGCGCGTCACGGAGACTGAGGTCATCCCGCAAATCCGTGCGATACCCACATAAAGCGGGTAGTTTTCTACACTGGCGGCGCGCAGCCCGTTCTGTTCTTGAAACGGGGGAACCTCCGGCCGCGTCGCCGCCCATTTCGTTAGTAAAAAATTGACGGGCGGTAAGCCTTGCGTTTGTCTCCTGCGGTTTACAGGATGAGCGGACAGACAACGTTGCGCCCACAGCAGGTATTCATTCAGCGCTTCCGCCGTTCGCTCAGCGTTCTCTGGTTCCGGAGCTTCACCCAGCGGCCCTGCGCGAGCCACAAAGGCGCCATTGTAAAAAGGGTCAACGTCCGACACATAGCGACTCGGGTTGCCGGAGAGCGTCAGAATTGCTTCACAACGTCCACACGATTGCAAAGTTAAATGAATTCCATGCGACTCAAATGAAGCAATCGCATCACATAATGTTTGGCAGTCGCCTTCATCCTGTGATCGTTCTGCTTCCCATAAAATCGTCTCTCTTCTGATTTTTCCCTCAACAATCGTCGTCCCGGCGAAGCTCGCCAGCAGCACAACGGCGCCGGGCGGCACGGCAAAGCCGCGCCCAATCGCTTCAAACGCAGTGCGACCAGGAAATTGTTCAGGCGGATAACCAAAAAGTAAAAAATGGGAAAATTCACTTTCTAAAGGAATTCCTGGCGAAAGGGGCACGAGCAGCCCGTTCGTTCCCAACTCCGCCAGTCGATTGAGATGCGGCGAGTACGCAGCTTCGAGCGGTGTCTTGCCGCCAAGCACTGTTTGCGGCCGGTCGGCCAGACCGTCGAGAATGATAAGAAGAATATTCACGAAGGCAGGCTCACGCTATCTTACTGCACCACCAAAGCGGTTCCTCGGTCCTGCTCGACGAGACACTGCTCATTGAGATACAAACCACCGCGAAGACGGCACGAACGTTCATCAAGTTGGGCTGGACTTGGCGTGTAACACTGCTCTCCGCGCATGACGCCGCTACGCCGCTGGCAACGTTCCTCTGGAGTTTTTGGCTCCGCGGCTTGTCGGGCGACTTCCTTTTGAAACTCGCGTTGATACTCGTGAATTCTTGCTTTCGAATATGCACAAGCTGACATGCTGATCATTATTGTCAGCGTCAATATTGCCACCCGTTGCACGAAGGTCTCCTTCTCACACAATCCCTACGCAATCACGCTACTCTTGTTCGACGTAGGTCTTCTGACCCCGCCGAAAGCGCCGCCAACAGGGCTCTTGCGTGGATTGTGGCTCGGTCCGGAAACCGGCCACATCTGAGCAGCTCGATCGTGACCCCACTCTCAGCTTCGCCACGGCTCGACTAAGATCTTCGCGTGGTGTTCCGGTGAAGCAAGGTCCTCGAAAGCTTGGGCGACCCCTTCGATTCCCACTTTCCCGGTAATGAGGGGATCAGTAGGAATCACACCCTCGGCAATGTTACGCAACGTCTGCGCAAATTCTTCGCGATTATAGCCAAGCACGAATTGCAGATTCAGCTCTTTGTTAATCCCGATCATCGGTTCGATAGCATCTTTTTCCATACAGACGCCGACCACAACGATGCGTGCAGCTTGCGGCGCCGCTGTCATAATGTGGTCGATCACACCAGGGACGCCTACACACTCAAAAATCACCGCAGGACGTACGGCAGGTCCAGTCACCCACGGAGGCTGTTGCGGCGCCCGGCTCGGGTCCGCCCATACCGCAACCTCACGCCAGCTGGAGTACGGCGACTTTTCTTTCGGGTCCACCACAATATCAGCGCCCATCGCCTCCGCAAGCTGACGTCGTCGCGGAGAAAAATCTGCCGCAACAATCGGGCGAACGCCTTTCATCCGTAAGGCTGCAATGACAGAAAGTCCAACGGGGCCACAGCCAATCACCAGCGGCGCATCATCCTTATCCAATCGGGCCATCTGCACGGCATGCAACCCTACCGCCATTGGCTCAGTCAATGCTGCTCGTTCAGTCGAAAGCCCATTCGGAACTTCTAAGAGCAATCCCTCGGTCAGGCGCATGAACTCACCATAACCGCCGGGGTTCTCATTCGAGTAGCCGACCGTTTGCACCCCAGTGGGACTGATAATCACGGGCATCGAACACACTCGTGTTCCCGCTTTTACAGTCTTCTTCGTTGCCGGGCCGTGCTCCACTACTTCAGCGCAAAACTCGTGGCCCATGACAATGCCGCGCGTGAGATCCATGGTAAAGGCTCCACCAGAACGGTGAGACGCCTCTACCAACTTTTCGGTATGTTTCAGGGCATGCAGATCCGATCCGCAAATCCCGCAGGCCAGAGTTTTGACCATCACCTCACCCGGCCCCGGCTGAGGTATCGGTAAATCATCAACACTTAGTGTATGGTTGCGCATCACAACAGCGCGCATAAGACGTTCTCCTTTAGTGTGTTGGGGTGGATGAGAGCATAGCATATCGCTCTACAACGTTAGGCGACTTCTGGCGGCAGCGGCAACTCATGCATGACGAAGTAGCGAATGACCTCCTGCGGCGTAATGAGTCCTACCACCACACCTTGGCGAGTCACAGGCAAATGATGCACTCGATACATCCGCAGCAGACGAATCACGGTATCTGCTGGGGTGAACTCGTCCACCGTTACTACAGGCGTCTTCATGACTACCTGCACGGGCGACTCCACCGGAGTTTCCTCTAGGAGCGCATTGAGAACGTCACTCTCGGTCACGATGCCCAGCACTTGACCGTCTGCATCCACCACAGGCAAACCGCTCACTTCTAGGCGCGCGAGTTCGCGAGCAGCTTCGGCCAACGAGGTCTGCCGGGTTGTCACCACGACTTTTGTGGTCATGAACTGACGAGCGTGCCCTTTCATGTGCTGTGTCCCTTTCCGTGCGAATCTTCAACAGCCATCCCGAACTGTATTGTGTCAGACACCATCCCCAGGGTCGAGACAGGGCAGTGCTGGAGTTCTCCCTGCGCTCTTGCTACTTAAGACCTGACAGAATAGACGGTGTGAGTCAGCAAGCAAAGAGGAGAGTATTTATATGTCTCAAAAAGCAAATATTCGAGTGGTCGATGCCGATGGACATGTCATGGAACCTGCAGACACTTGGCTCAAGTATATCGACCCGCAGTATCGCGACCGCGCCATCCGCATTGCGTACGACGATAACGGCTATGAAAATTTGCTTATCGACAATAAGCCGCTCAACCTTGTTCGTGGCCACTTGGGCGTCCTCGGCGGCATCGGTATGGATCCTGTCGCCCTGCATACCAACGGGAAAATGACGTACGCTGAGGGCTGTCCGGCTGGCGGTTACGATCCCAAAGCCCGCCTCAAAGTGATGGATGAAGAAGGCATTGATATTGCTCTGCTATACCCAACGATCGGCATCTGCTGGGAAGGGCCAGTCACGGACCCAAAACTCGCCACCGCCTATACGAAGGCTTATAACCGCTGGATTGCAGACTTTTGCCGAGAAAATTCGAAACGACTCTTCCCTATTGCACATATTTCTCTCCTGGACCCAGAAGGCGCGGTCGAGGAAGTTATCCGCGCACGGAAAGACGGCTGTGTAGGCGTCTATCTCTCGCCAGATATGGCGGCGCGAAACGGAAAACACTTTGACGATCCATCTTTTACGCGATTTTGGGAAACAGCCCAAGATTTGGAGATGCCGGTCGGCTTTCACGTTATCGTCCGCGATGAACCGGCTTTCCGCGGCTGGTTTCATAACGATCGCCGCGACCGCTTATTCGGATTCGCTTTCCTGGCGATTGATGTCATGGCTGCGTTCACACAGATGATTTCTTGGGGCATTTTTGAACAGTATCCACGCCTCAAATGCACCGTGCTTGAATCAGGCGCCAACTGGATTTCTGCATGGCTCGATCGCATGGATCACAAATATGAAGTGATGTCGGCCTACACTCCGCTCAAGATGAAACCAAGCGACTATTTCTATCGGCAATGTTTGGTTTCGGCAGACCCGGACGAATCGATTACTGCAGCCGTGGTTGATCGCGTCGGCGCAGACTATTTCGTCTGGGCGTCGGATTATCCCCATGTGGACGCCTCATTTGGCGTTGTACAGGAAATGAAGGAACGACTCGCCCCGCTCTCGCCAGAAGCGCAGCGTAAAGTGCTTGGCGAAAATGCGATACGATTTTACAATCTAGCCGTCTAATGTCACGACAGGAGGGAGCACCCCATGCCGGTTCTTAACAACAATACTATTCCACACTTTCAGATCCCCGGTCTCAATCATCAAACCCTCGCCGGACCTGAGCACGGCATGAAAACCTTAGAGATGTGGATGCAGACCATTGCCCCAGGCGCAGGAACACCAGTCCATCGCCACAACTGCGAAGAAGCCATTGTGATCCTGCGCGGCTCCGGTCAATGCACCATCGAAGGAGTCACGACGAA
>CAZUFQ010000602.1:0-4880 GCA_964618735.1 uncultured Enterobacteriaceae bacterium | reverse complement strand
TTTGACCTTTTCGTTTATTCCCTTGACGTTGCGTTCTCATTTCCTTCTATCTTTGCGCTTGGTCTGGAGTAGGCCTTGCGCTTCAGCATTCCCTTTGTCGAGATCTTGCTTTTTTTTCTGGTCCGTCCGCTCATCCACCTTATCCTTCTTTCCAAACAACGTTGCGAACAACGCCTTCGCCTTGCCCATAATCCAGGCGATGGCTGTGTCTATCGCCTTATCGACTTTGTCGCGAACCTTATTGATTACTTCCCTAATCTTGTCGGCGGCCTTGCCCAGCCCGACAAACCCGGCAAGGAAGTTGATGGCCAGCGCCAACAGACCCGCCAGGATGCTTTCCACCTTGGCCGCAGCGGCGCCGATGTTGCCCGCCGCGATGGCCACAATTGAGTTGATGAAGGCGGTGACCACCTGAATGATCTTCGAGATCTTTTGTACGAACACCATGACCGTGTCGTAGATCGAGATGATAGCCGAGATAAAGCCAGCCCCAGGGATGAACATCGCGATCAGCTTGGGAATCGCCTTCTGCACCACCGTATCCTTGATGAAACCGATGATGCCATCAACAATCATATCCTTGAGGTTCGTGAGCTTTTCTTTGATCACCTCCCAGGCTGCGGCCGGGCCGCCGGTCACCAGCGCCTTGACCACGTCGAAAGCGGCTTCCAGTCCTTGCATGATCGTTTCGCCGGTCGGACCGAGCACCTTCACGATCTTACCGCGAATCTGGGCCCACGTAATTCCAAATACACTGAGGGCCAGCTTGCCGAACTCAACCAGTGAGAGCGCCTTCGGGATGTAGACTCCGGGCAATGAGCCGACGAGCCAGTCGAGCAGGCCAGCTTTCAGGTGTGTGAGGAAATTGGCTCCGAAGTTCATGAAGCCCGCCTTGGCTGCCTTTACCAGGTTGCCGACGAAGGGTAGCGGATTCTTCAGGATGCTTTTCAGCGCGGCGCCGGCTTTCTTGATGTAACCAAACGCGCCGGGGCTCACCACGTCGAAGATGATCTCCAGCAGTTTCCAAACCGCGTCGGCGCCCCAGCTAATGAACCTTCCCAGGAACCCGAGAAAGACTTTGCCCAATTTCACGAATGCTTTGGGAACCAGAATGATGTCTTCAATCGTGAGCGACTTGAAGGCGCTAATAAACAGTGACGGGATCTCACTGACGAAAGCCATGAGCTGACCGATCACGCCAAGGAACCAAGCCCAGCACTTTCCGATCGCGCCAGTCTGCCGCATCCTGTCCCAGGTTTCGCCCTGGCCGATCATCTTCATGATCGGTCCCAGCAAGGTCTCGGCGCTGCGTGGGACAGCTTCACCCGTGATCGGATCTTTACCCAACACTCCTTTTAAGAGGTTGTAGCCTTCAGTTCCTTCGGCCAACTTGGCGATTGGTTTAAGGATCGCATCCTTTATGATCTCAATGATTCCTGTGACCAACCCTATGCCGAAACTCTTGATGCGTTCGATGGGGTCAGTAAAGATACTCTTCGCACGCTCCCACGTGGCTCCTGGATGCAGGAGATCGCCGGGGAGACTGAGCCCATCGATAAAAGCGGTTACAGCTGCCTTAATCGCGCTGCCGGTCATTCCTAGAGTGGCGATTTGCTTTTCAACAAAAGCCCCCGCCTTCTCAAACACACCAGAGTTATCCAGCGCCTGAGTAATGAGCCCGCCACCCGGCAGGAACTCAATCAGCGCGCGCAGAATGTTCGCTGCGCTGCGCGCGACCGGGCTCATATTGATTGGGTTCACGCCCAGGATGATGGTGAACATACGGAAGCCGGGAATGATGTTGGCTTTGTCAGCAAGCCAGTCGAGTGGATTAGGAATGTCTATGCCCAGAAAGCCCTGCAGGCGCGGGCCGCCTGTCCGCCCTTGCACCGTCACGCGTTCTCCTTGTTGCACGGCGGCGGCGGTCTGCGCAGCTTCCGTCTCGAAGCGATCACCGGACACATGCCCGTTGAGCATCTGTACAGCCGGGGCTCCTTGCTGCTGAATGACATGCGCAACTTCATGCGCTATCAGCGTGAGATCGGTAGGACGTTCCCGCGGACCCAGAAATATATTAGAGCCGCTAGTAAACGCTCGCGCCCCCAGACTACTCACCGCAGCGTTTGCCTGAGGGTCGGTATGAACGCGTACGGTCTGAAGAGAAACGGCGAGACGATTTTCAAGAGCAGTTTGGATGTCAGACGGCAGGGGCTCACCGGGGCCCGGGGCTCTGAGCACTTCCTTCACGGGGTCAGGCAAACCTGCAGTCGGAGGAGCCCCAGTCGTGGGCCTGAAGCGGACAGGAGGCGGCCCAACCACAGCCGGTCGGGTTCCCGGGCTAGGCTCGCGAGCACGAGGCGCAGCAGTGGGAACCGGCCGCGCCGGTGGCACCGCGGGACGCGCGCTGGGGGCCGATATGCGAGCTGCCTCAGCCATACGTCCATTATCCTCGTATAACGAGCAGCAGAAGGTTACGCATGAGTTCCCCTATGAGACATCCGTTCTTGAAACTCAGTAGTTGTGCTTTCGGTTGTTCTCCGCACGCGCTATAAGAGCGCGCAGTAGAGTAGGTTGAGACCCACCTTACTCAACTTAGCGAATGCGAGCGAACCCTACACTCAAGAGGTATTCCTCGATCTCGGGGTCCATGAGCGCGGGAGCCTGAAAAGGTTGCACCAAGAGACGGACCACCGGGAATACGTCCCCAACGATGCGCTTCCAGTCATCGTGGACGAGTTCCTCTTCGCACTCCTCATCGTTGTGCAGGACTAGCAAATCATATCCCCGGATCTTCCTCTCGTCATACCAACGCAATAGATATTCATAAACACTTTGGTCTACTATCTCGCACTCCGCGCCGTTTCCGGCCGAAGCGACGTGTACATACTCACGTGCGTAAGTCGGCTCTTCTTTCATTACAAGACTCCTGGCAACTTGCCTTTTAATGCCCCCGTCGTCAGATCAATGATGATGTCTCGGGCGCGCCCCTCGCTTGTAGGTGTCAGCTGATACGCCACCATCGCTTCTTCGGTGCCCCTGAAAATGGTGATCGGCTGTTTGGACTCCTCCCCGCCGCGAAGATTCTGATAGTTGACATCTTCACCAACTATATATGGGATTCTGGCGCGCACGAGCTGGACAGAACCTTCCTTCGTCAACACAACATTTTTGCGTCGTTTGTGATCATGTCCGAGGGTCTGCCGTAGAGCAAGCACTTTAATCTGCAGGTTCGGGAATTCACCTGACCCAAGGATTCTATTGAGCACCTGCAAAACTTCCCGCGTTTCGGTGCCGCTGATCCACGCCGAGGCCACCGAGATCGTCACCGCGGCGTCCTTCCTGCCGCTCATGATCTCCTTAATGCGCCGCTCCAGCTCAATCTTCTGCGCTGCTCTCTGTTCACCGGGACTGAGCCGCCGCTCAGGAGGGTCCGGCGGTTTTGGAATATGTGTAGGTGAGATTCCTGTTCCTTGAGCCACTTGCTCCGCCACCAGGCTAGCGCCGCGCTCTAAACCGAACAGCGCCTCACTGCCGGTCAGTTCCTTGCGCAACTCCACAACCGCCGCCGCCTGGTCCTCTACGTATTGGGCATACAGCACCCCGTGGCGGTTATCCCACAGACGATCGGGATCGCGCGGATCATGCGTCTGGGCCACGCCCTTCTTCTGTACATCTTCGCGCTGGTCATTAAACAATTTGCACAGCTCGGTCAGCGAATTCCTGAGTGTCGCCGCATCGTCTTTCGACAATATCCCCGGACGGTTCTGATGGCGAAGAAGTCTGGTAATGGTGTACTTGTTGCTAGGACTCTCAACTGCGGTGTCGTTCTTATCGGTTTCGATGCTATCCGAAGGGTTGACTTGGCCTTGAATCCACCATCGCCCGTTTCTCACCTGGGGTTCAAGCGAGGAGAATCCGTACCTGAGCTTGAGCGCCGTCAATACGGGGGTGATGATGGCCCTACCCACGCGGTTTCCCGGTAGCTGGCGCACGGCAGCTGCCGCAGCACGCAGCCCCAACTGCAGCCGCTCTTTCGGATCCTGCGGGACCCCTGCCTGAGCAGCCATACGTCCTAACTTTTTCGCCTGGGCCACGATCCAGTTCACGACTTTATCCAGCGCCGCGTCCACTTTACTGCGGATTTTCTGGATGGCGTCCTGGATCTTTTTCGTGATGCCGCTCAGGCGCAGGAACCGCGCCAGGAAATCGATTACCAACGTGAGGGCACGGGCTAGCCCGTTTTCCAATGCGTCGGCGGCGGACCCAATATTGCCTGCGGCGATCTCGGCAATGGAGCTGAGGAAGTTGCCCACCATCCGTATGATGTCCTTAGCCTTCTGAATGAAAAATACGACAGTGTCGTAAATACCGATGATGGCCCGAATAATACCGGCGCCCGGAATGAACAGGCCCAGGATAGTTTCTACCGCCTTGTAAATGATGGAATTCCTGACCCATTCCTTCACGGCGTCGATAAACGCCGTCTGCACGTCACCCGCCATCTCTTTGAGTTGCTCCCACGCAGCCATGGGGCCTTCGGTAATGAGGGTTTTGACAAGGGTGAAAGTAGTTTCGAGGCCTTTCACGACGGGCTCGCCCACCAATTTGACCAATTTGCCGCGGATGTTCTCCCAGGTGAGGCCGAGCATTTGCAGCGCAACGCTCAAGATCCCTTTGAGATTCCAGCTTTCTGGCAATCGGATGCCGGAAAGCGAGCCGGTGAGCCACTGAAAAACAGCGTCTTGGAGGTGTTTAGGAAAGTTCTCGCGGAAGTTGCCAAAGCGATTGATTGCGGCTTTCACGAGGTCCTTCACGAACTGAATCGGATTCGAGAAGATAGCGTTGAGCCGGGCGACACCTTTTTTGATGACTCTCTTTTT
>CAZUFQ010000601.1:0-4908 GCA_964618735.1 uncultured Enterobacteriaceae bacterium | reverse complement strand
AACCGTTGCTCCAGTGGGCGAAGTACGAAACGGCGCGCCGCCAAACCCAATTCATTCCCTGCATGGCCGGGCGCTTAAGCGCGGTGGTGTACGCCAACGGGGACGTCAGTATGTGCGAAATTCATGCGCCCTTAGGCAACCTCCGCGACAAAGGATTTTTCGCCGTCTGGAACTCCCCAGAGGCCCGTCAGCTCCGCGCGCAGATCAAGGCGAAGCAATGTTATTGCACAACAGAAGTCTTTCTCTGGCCCAGCATCGCTTTTCAGCCTTTGCAGTTAGCCAAGGGGTTGTGGAACACGGCGGGCTGGAGAAAATCGGCGTTGAATTAGAGCCTGTAGGGGCACGGCGCCGCTGTGCCCCTACGAAAGCAGAGCGTATCCATTGTGAAACCTACTGTAGATAATGAAATGGGAAATCATGCCGGAGAACGCGTCGACACTATCCGTCGTTATCGCTGCGCACAACGGATTACCAGAGTTGACTACTTGCTTAACCAGCTTGCAGAATCAACAAATTCCGGCGGATGTGGCGCTGCGCGTCGAGATTATTGTGGCAGGGTGCTTTTCCGAGGCAACCGCTTGCTATCTCCAGCAAACGTATACGACCGTGCGCTTATTGCGGGCAACCTGTCCAGTCTCTGTTCCTCATCTCAGGTCGTGGGGAATGCAAGAAGCCACGGGCGTAATCGTCGCGCTTCTCGAAGATCATTGCGCGCCGGCCCACAATTGGTATCACACCATGCTTACCGCTCATGAGACAGGGCAGTTGGTCGTAGGAGGAGCAGTGGAGAACGGGAGCACGACTCGCCTCAAGGATTGGGCCGTTTATCTGTTTGAATACAGCGCCTATATGAATCCAGTGCTTTGTGGAGCGGCCCGGCAGCTGCCGGGCAACAACGTCAGTTACCATCGCAAAGCGCTGCAGCTCTTTGCGGAGCTTTTGCGACAAGATCTCTGGGAAGCCGCCTGGCATCAACAACTCGCCCAGGAAGGGATTTGTTTACATTCGCAGCCAGACATGATTGTCTATCATCACAAGTCTTTTGCGATCCAACGATTCTGGCGTTTGGCGCGCGGGCACGCTCATAATTATGCCGCGACTCGCACTTTTGTCTCTCTTGGGAGAAAATGGCTATGGATGCTGGGCTCCGCGTTGTTACCTTTCCTGATATTGGGGCGGATCGGACGCCGGATCGTGCAGAAGAAAAAACACGTAAAAGAATTTTTGTTGGCGTCGCCGCTCATGCTTTGGTTTGCTGTAGGCTGGACTTTGGGGGAAATAACTGGGACCTTCTCACCTTCTCTCAAGCCGGAGACCGGTTGGAGTGAAGACCCACTCTGAAGAACATTGACTTTTGCATCAAACAGATTGATCTTGTGAAAACACTTGTTCTCTCACGCAACTATCCAAACAATGTCACAGAGCTGTTAGGCCTGTGGGTGGAGCGGCTTGTGCATCGTCTGGCCGACCAATGTGAGGTCCAGGTCGTCTCCCCAGTCCCGTATTGTCCTCCGCTCCCAGGACTTCCTGAGTACTCACGATTCCGGCAGGTCAAAAGGCAACGGCAGGAAGGAGCTGTGACAGTCCACCATCCTCGTTTTCTGACGGGGCCGGGACGCTCGCTCTATGCCGTGGGAGCCTTTCTCTATTACCTTGGTGTTCGCGGCTTGGTCGATCAACTGCGACGCGACTTCCCTTTTGCCGTTATTCACGCCCACTTCGGTTATCCTGACGGGGTGGTGGCTGCCTGGCTCAGTCGACGGTATGGGACGCCAGTGATAGTCACCGAACATGCCTGCTGGCGACCGTGGATGGATCAATACCCTTCTGTTCGTCGTCAAGCGGTGCAGGCGGCCCGACAATTTGCTTTTCATATAGCAGTAAGCTCTTATCTCCGGAGCACGATCGCGCACTTCACCGGCCCTTCTGAGAGGCTTCGGGTGATTCCCGTCGGGGTCGATGGCTCGATCTTTTCTCGCCCGGCTAATAGCAGCGCCTTGAAGCCGCAACAAATTCTCTTCGTGGGATATATCAATTTCACCAAAGGGGTTGATATCCTTCTGAAGGCGATGCAGCAGCTGCTCCGGCGACAACCCGAGGTGCGGCTTGTCCTGGTGGGAGGAAGTATTTACCGCAACACGCGTCTGCAACAGGAACAGTTGCACAAGATGGCCAAAGACTTAGCCCTCGGCGACCGGGTCGTTTTTGCCGGACCCAAATCTCCGGAAGAAGTAGCGCGTTACATGCGCGAGAGCGCCCTCCTGGTCCTGCCGCGCCGTCGCGAAAGTTTCGGCGAGGTCTTGGTAGAAGCGCTTGCCTGTGGCATTCCCGTGGTGGCTAGTCGCTGTGTAGGCCCGGAAGACATTGTGACGGAAGAGGTCGGAGTCCTGGTCGAGCCGGAAGATGAGCACGCGCTCGCCCAAGGGATCGAACATGTTTTGCTGAACCGCAGCCGTTACGACGCCATGCGCCTGCGACGCTATGCGTTAGAACGCTTTTCCTGGGAGCGGGTAGCGGATGAAACCATGAACCTCTATCGTGAAGCTGTGACTCCGAGCGGAGCCCTCTGAAAAACTCTGCCCAGGTAAGGATGCTACCATATGAGATTTGCAAACGTGATCATCATTAACCCCCCCAGTCCTCCGGGGTACGTGGCCAATCGAGACTCTATGGGCGGCTACGGGCAGCTGTATCCGGTCGGGGCTCCTATTCTTCCCCCATTAGATGTTCCCTATCTCGCCGCCTATCTGGCTGAGAAGAACGTGTCGCTTATGGTCCTCGAAGCTCAAGGACTGGATTTAACGACCCAGCAACTTTCTGAACAAGTGGCAAAGCTCGCTCAGGAAAGTGAGCCTGAACAAATTTTACTCGTGGTCCGCACGGCGCTCCCCAGCTTGGATTGGGATCTTTCCGTCTGCGCCATGCTGAAAGAAACCGCCCAGAACGTGAAGCTCGCTATTTACGGCTCGATAGTGCCTCACGTGCTCCATCGTGTGTATCAAGAAACTTCCATTGACTACATTATCAAGGGAGAGCCGGACGAGACAGTGTATGAACTTGCCATCGGACGACCGGAAGGCGAGGTGCTCGGCCTCAATTATCGCTGCGGCGAGGCGTGGACAGAAAATCCGCCGCGACCGTTCTTGAAAGAACTGGACCAATTGCCTTTCCCGCGTTGGGAGCTGCTCCCTTATGAGCGGTATGTATTGCCCAAGTCATCGGCCACGGCGGCCGCGCCGTTCTTGCCCATGCTCACCTCTCGTGGGTGTCCCTTTGGTTGTCACTATTGTCCCTATCCAGTAGGTCAGGGCATTCCGTGGCGTTATCGTTCTCCCGGCAATGTCGTTGATGAAATCGAACACTTGGTCAAAGACTTAGGCATTCAATACATTCTCTTCCGAGATCCGATGTTCTCGCTGCGCCCCAAGCGAGTTGTTGACATCTGCGATGAAATTCAGCGCCGGGGCTTGGTCTTCAAGTGGAAGTGTGAGACCCGGGCTGATTGCTTGGATGAAGACACGATTCAAGCTATGGCCGCCGCCGGCTGCGACGGGATCAACTTAGGCGTGGAGAGCGCGGAAGTGCAGATCCAATCCAATGTCGGTCGCAAACCCATCACTCGAGAGCAGATCATGCAAGTGACCGCCCTGTGCCACAAGCATGGAATAAAAACCTTTTGCTTTTTTATCATCGGCCTGCCAGGAGACACGGTTCACACTATTCTCGAAACGATCTCTTTTGCCCTGCGTCTGCGCACCAACTGGCTGCAGTTCACCGCCGCCTCGCCGCTCATCGGGCCCAAACTTCGTGAGTGGGCGGTGGCGCGCGGCGAAGCGACCGAGGACGAATATGCCTATAAGAGCAGCCACGAAGCCATGATGGGCAACGAACATCTGACGAAGCATCAAATAGATGCGCTGCATCGGTTCGCCATGTTTTTTGAGCGTTACTTGATCAACCGGGGAGGATTGCTCAAAGACGAAAACCGCAAGGGCGTCTTGTATAACTGCGCCCGAGTATTGGCCGATTTCACGGCGGACGTGTCCGCCAAAATCATCTTTGCAATCGGACGCAGCCATTTTCAACGGAGCTACGCCTCTCTGTCGTAAGTTCACTTTGTCGGGTTTTCATTCTTATGCGGGTCCTCATTACTGGCGCCACTGGCTTTCTCGGATCACACCTCTGTCGGCAGATGGTGAACCAAGGCCACATCGTCAGCGTCTTCACTCGTCCTGCGTCCGAAGCCGCCGCGCTGAAGGGGCTTCCGGTCAAACGCTTGCTCGGCGACATTACCGATCTTGACAGCGTAAAACAGGCAGTCCAAGGACAAGAGTGGGTCATTCACGCCGCCGCCAGTGTGATGGGAGATGAGACCCGTCACACTCAGGTGAATGTAGCCGGAGCCCAGCATGTCGCTCGCGCTTGTCGAGAGGAAGGAATCTCACGCTTAGTCCATGTCAGTTCAGTGGCGACGATCGGCATAGCGAATGATTTGCATCATCCGGCTGACGAGAGTTTCCCTTTTAATTTGGAGAATTCGGGACTCACGTATCATCTATCCAAGCGACAGGCGGAAGAGCAGGTTCTGGGTGAAGTAGCCAAAGGGCTCGACGCTGTGATCGTCAATCCTGGTTCGATTAAGGGTCCTTATGGAACCCAATATCGGGGCGCAGAAATAGCGAGAACCGTTCAGCGGATTCCGGTTGTCCCTTATTTTACCGGCGGCATCTGTGTGGTGCACGTAGAAGACGTTGTTATGGGAATTCTCGCTGCGCTTGAACGAGGAATCACCGGGCAACGATATATATTGGGCGGTGAGAACCTTACGTTCAAGGCTCTCGGTCAACGCGCAGCTAACGTGCTGCATCTCCGGCGTCGCTTTGTTCCGCTCCCTGCCGTAGTGACCGG
>CAZUFQ010000600.1:0-4908 GCA_964618735.1 uncultured Enterobacteriaceae bacterium | reverse complement strand
TCGATTTTCTTCCGTCTACATTGTTGAAGCGCCTGAGCAAGCGCGCTAGCTTCTCTTTGTCATGGCGTGAAAGGGAAAGGGTCAGGCTGAATAGATGTAGGCAATCCTCCCGCAGCAGCGTGAGCCCCCCTTTCCTTGACCTATTCCGAAGAAACCGCTTAGGTGAGCGTACGCACAGTCTGAACCAAGGAGGCGCATGATGGCTGACGAAATTCTTTTCGCTCTGAAAGATGGCATCGCCACGGTTACGATGAATCGCCCGGAGAAACGCAATGCGTTGAATACCGTTTTGTTGGAAGGGTTCAACACTATTCTTTCACATGTGGAAGAGAGCAAAGAGGCGCGGGTCGTGGTGATTCGTGGTGAAGGTAAAGCCTTTTGCTCTGGCATCGATTTGCGAGAACTCAGCTCACGGCAAACGGCTGGGGCTGACCCGGAAACCGGGGTCGTGCAGGTTTTTCAGCGCATTGAACGCTCACGCATTCCCACGATTGCGATGGTGCATGGCGACGCCCTGGCTGGAGGATGTGAACTCGCTTTACATTGTGATCTGCGTGTGGCCGCAGAACCTGCCCGCATCGGTATGCCCCTGTCTCGCCTAGGGTTGATCGTGCCGTTCCCGCTAGGACAAAAGTTGGTCGAAATTATTGGACCGGCATTCACTAAACAGATTCTTCTCACTGGCCAACCCATCACCGCCACCCGCGCGTATGAGATCGGCATGGTGCATCAATTGGTGTCCGCTAATGAACTGGAAAACGCCACATACGAACTCGCGCGCACGATTGCTGAGAACGCTCCCCTGTCACTTGCTGGCATGAAAGCGACTATTCTTCGGGCGATCTCACTGCGAGAAACGATCGATCACAAAGATCTCCACGAGATGGTCTCGCGGGCGCGAAAGAGCGCCGACGCGCAAGAAGGCGTAAAGGCGATGTTGGAAAAGCGCAAGCCGGTGTTTAAGGGGGAATAAAAGGCTCGTGCTTCGACAGGCTCAGCACGAGCGGTTCTTCTTAGGACATCTTTTTTCCGTTCGCCCTGAGCTTGTCGAAGGGCTGATGAGAAACAACATTACTTATGTCCCCAGCTCTTCGCACCCTTCTCTATTTAAGCTTGATCCTCGGGCTCGCGCTTGGATTGGTGCCCTGGCAAGTATTACGCCTCGACGCCGCTCTTGCTCACTCGCTCCAATCCTTCCTGACGTATTTGGGGCTCGTATTATTTTTGTTGGGCGCTGTGCTGCTCTTTTCCGGTACGTACTATTTAGTGTTACGGGGAGATGGCACGCCGATCCCGTTTGATCCGCCGAAACGTATGGTTGTTGCCGGTCCTTACGCTTACGTGCGGCATCCGATGACGCTGGGGCTAGTAATGATCGTCTTTGCCGAAGCGTTTTGGTTTTATTCCGCCAGCTTATTAGTGTACGCCGTGCTGCTGACCCTCCTCATGAATCTTTACTTAATATACATCGAAGAGCCAAAGCTAGAGAGAAGATTTGGCGACGATTATCGGGCGTATCGCACTGCCGTGCCGCGGTGGCTGCCGTTTCAGGAAAGAAGTAGTCAGTAGCCAGCGTTCAGTAGTCAGTAGAAAGACACGGGACGAAGAAGAGGAACGAACGCGCAGTCATGCCGACTACTGGCTACTGACTATTCTCCCTGCATTGCCCCTTCCTGTTTGTCGCGCTACAACTCCCCCAGGATTTATGCCTGTGTTGCAAAGGAGGATACGCGATGCGTTTCGGGGTACATTTAGTCGCCTCTGGCAAAATGATTGAGGGTGAGAAAATTGCCCGTGTGGCTCGTCGAGCCGAGGAGCTGGGCTACGATTCGTTATGGGTGAGCGACCATATTATTTTTCCTACGGAACTGCGGTCGGCGTATCCGTATTCTCCCGATGGCAAGTTGCCGCTTGACCCAACCAATCCATTGTTGGAACCGTTTACCGTGCTGACCTATGCAGCAGCAGTCACCAAGACTGTGAAACTGGGGACGAGCGTCGTCATCGTGCCTTACCGTGATCCGCTTGTCATGGCGAAGATCGTCTCTTCACTGGATGTGCTGTCGAATGGCCGGTTCATTTTCGGCGTCGGCGTCGGTTGGCTGGACGAAGAATTCCGTGCTCTCCGCCTCAATCTACGGGATCGCGCTGCACAAACCAAAGAAGCGCTCTCGGTGATGAAGGCCTGCTGGACGCAAGATGACCCAGAATTTCACGGCAAGTTTTTCGATTTCTCAGGCATTCAGTTTGCGCCGAAACCGCGTCAGAAACCGCATCCACCCATCTGGTTCGGCGGTAATTCTCTGCCTGCGCTGAAGCGCGCTGTGGAGCAGGGGGATGGCTGGCATGCGGTGTGGATGACGCCAGAGGAAGTGGCCAATACGGCAAATATCCTCCGCGACCTCTGCGCCAAAACTGGCAAGGATTTCGCCAAGTTCCCGCTGACCATTAATGTCAATCACAAAGTCCCGCTTACCGTTGAAAATGTGAAGAAGTATGAAGAGGCTGGCGTCAGCATGATGTTTATTCCCCGTTACTTCAACTCCGACGTGGACGACATGATCACGAACATGGAGACGTTTGCGAAGGAAGTAAAGGAACCGGCGGAACGAAAGTGAACCGGAGACGGGGAGAATAGAGGACCCGGAGAAAAGAAAGGTTAAGCAAGAAAGGGCGCCGCTATGAAACGTAGCACTGACCGTATTCTTACAACACACACTGGGAGTTTGCCGCGACCAGCCGATCTTGTGGAAATGCTCTATGCCCAAGAGAAGGGCGAACTACAGAATCCTGCAGCATTTAAGGAGCGCGTTCGCGCCGCCACAGCTAAGGTCGTGAAACAGCAGATTGATGATGGTGTTGACATTGTCAATGATGGAGAGATGGGAAAAATCGGCTATGCGACCTACGTGAAAGATCGCCTGACCGGCTTTGACGGCGAGGCTGGTCCATTGAGATCGGCAGATGTTCTCGCGTTCCCTACCTTTGCTCGGCGTGTCTATCGGCTCACTGGGGTGAACCGACCGGCGTGTACTGGTCCGATTACCTATAAAGGCGCGGTCGCGCTGCAACAAGACATTGACAATTTCAAAGCGGCGCTCCAAGGCGTCGATCTGCAGGAAGCCTTCTTGAGCGCAGCGTCTCCGGGCGTGATCTCCGTGTTTTTGAAGAATGATTACTATCCAAGCCACGAGGCGTACCTGGCGGCGTTAGCAGACGCGATGAAGGTGGAATACAACGCCATTCATCAAGCGGGGTTCCTGTTGCAGGTAGATTGTCCAGACTTGGCCATGGGGCGACATATCCAATTTGCCGACGCGGAGCTAGTGGAGTTTCGCAAAAACGCCGAGTTGCATGTCGAAGCGCTCAATCACGCCTTGTCTGATATTCCGCCGGAACGCATGCGGCTGCATCTCTGCTGGGGTAATTATGAAGGACCCCATCACCTCGATGTGCCACTGCGGGATATTCTTGACATTGTGTTGGGGGCGCGCCCCGCCGCTATTTCGTTTGAGGCGGCTAATCCACGGCACGCGCACGAGTGGAAAGTATTTCGAGAGTTTCCTCTCCCTCCCGGCAAAGTGTTAATTCCAGGCGTGCTCGATTCCACCACGAACTATATCGAGCATCCGGAACTGGTGGCCGAGCGCATTTGTCGGTTTGCCGAAGTCGTTGGGCGAGAAAATGTCATTGCCGGCACGGACTGCGGGTTCGCCACGTTTGCCGGGATTGCGGAAGTTGACCCACAGATCGCCTGGGCGAAACTCCACGCCATGGCGGAAGGAGCACGGCTCGCGTCGCAGCAGTTGTGGTAATGCGCTGTGAAGGGGATGATGCTTCTCTCGATCCCCTTCATTTTTTCTGGACAAACATCTTTAACTCCGCCAGCAGATGTAATGCTTCCATTGGCGTCGTATGGAGGGGATCGATAGCAGAGAGTTTTTCTCTCATTGCAAGCAGATCTGCAGAACCGTTGTTATCCGTAAGGTGAGGCGTCTGCCCGTTCTGTTCGAGACGAAGAGGGAAGGGGGATGCTTGCCAACCGGCGAGCAACTCTTGAGCGCGCTGTACGACGTGCGCTGGTAATCCCGCGAGTTTAGCGACATAGATGCCGTAGCTCTTTTGCGCGGCTCCCTGAACAACTTTGTAAAGAAATGTGACCTCGTCCCGCGCTTCTCGCACGGCGAGGCGCGCGTTGACAATGCCAGGAACCGTATCCGCCAGTTGCGCTAACTCATGGTAATGAGTGGTAAAGATCGTTTTAGCTTTGATCTCACGTGCAAGGGTTTCGGCAACGGCCTGAGCGATCGCCTGTCCGTCGGATGTGCCGGTGCCTCTGCCAACTTCATCGAGAATCACTAAACTCCGCCTGGTGGCGTGCTGAAGAATATTGGCCGTTTCCATCATCTCCATCATAAACGTCGAAAGGCCGCGCGCCAGGAAATCCGCCGCGCCGACGCGCGTGAAGATGCGGTCGACGACGCCGATGGTTGCGGACTCAACCGGCAAGAAGCTGCCACACTGCGCGAGCATCGCCAGGAGTGCGGCTTGCCTGGCGAAGGTGCTTTTCCCGGCGGCGTTCGGCCCTGTCAGCAACAAGAGAGAAGCGTTTTCGTCGAGGTGGAGATCGTTGGGCACAAAACTTCTTGTGAGCGTTTCAATAACGGGATGACGCCCTTCCGTAATATGGAGGTCGTAGGCGTCTGATACATACGGTTGTCTCCAGTTTTTTTTGGCGGCAATCTCGGCAAACGTGCAGAGAACATCAAGTGTTCCCAACACTCCCGCGAGATTCCGCAAGCGCTCGGCTTGCGCCGCAGCGCGCTCACGCAGAGCGGTAAAAATCTCGTACTCCAGTTGCTTACTGCGGTCGGCGGCGGACAGGACTTTTTCTTCAAACCGTTGTAA
>CAZUFQ010000599.1:4557-4920 GCA_964618735.1 uncultured Enterobacteriaceae bacterium | reverse complement strand
TTTCGAACCTCAACTGTGAAGACATTGAATGATCATTTGATGGAATGGGAAGTCGCAGAAAAGGCCACAACCGTTAGACATGCGATTGGAAAACTCAACGCACGGCCTATTGCTGCCGGTGAAGTGTGCTCTGAAGATTCTATGCATCAGGCTCCCGGTTTTGGGAATGATCTTGTCCGGCGACGTATGGAAGCAATTCCTTGTAATGGTGGGTCTTGGTACGATTTAGCCGATCATCACGAGGGTGCTGAACTTTTTATTCAGTCTATGAAAGATAGATTGGCTCGGAAACACTTGCATTCCGATCGCCGTGTGTACGGCCGTATTGCCTGGGGTAAACAGGCTGTTACGTTCAAAGGCGAG
>CAZUFQ010000599.1:0-4547 GCA_964618735.1 uncultured Enterobacteriaceae bacterium | reverse complement strand
CATCAAGCGGGAGTGTGCTCATGTAGGGAATGGACGCTATGCTCATCCTGAGCAGACCAGATTGTTGACTGTACGAGAAATGGCCTTATTGCAAGGTTTTCCCGAAGACTACGTATTCGTTTCATCATCACTTGCGAATCGCTATCGCCATCTGGGAGATGCTGTTCCCCCCCTGATTGCTTACCAACTCTCAGCTTTAGTGACTTGGATGAAGCAAGGGACTAAGCCCAACCCTAAAGACTGGCTACTTCCTGGTACAAGCCTGAGGGAAATCGATATCCGTCGGAAAAATAGCCAGTCCATGCAATTGGCAATGTTCGAGCAACGCTTCAGCCCTTTATCAAACAACCCCTAGCTTTTCTATTCTTTCAGTAAAACTTCTTCGAGCTCGTTTTAGGAAGGTCCTGTTAGGCTTACCTCATTAAGAAAGAGTCACTGAGAAGGCGACTCTTTTCCTACAACTCCACTCATAGTCTGTAGACTTATAGACATCCTTCCCTTTATAGCGACCATGCGGTGAAGCTTGCGAAGAGACTCGATTGTAAAGCCGCTTTCGGCAAAGCGGTAAGGAAATTTCGCGTCGAGAAAAACATCTCGCAGGAAAAACTTGCAGAGTTAGCAAATATCCATCGTACCTATGTGGGGGACGTGGAACGCGGTCTGCGTAACGTGAGCCTCGTAAATATGACTCGTTTAGCTGAGGCGCTTGGGGTGCCACTGAGCCGGCTCATTCAAGAGATGGAAAAATACCAGTGAGGCTTGCCGGGTGACCGATTCGCTTCTTCCATCCATCATTGAGGATCTCAAGAGCCTTACCGAAGATCAGCTTTCCGTAATACGTGGCGTCATTACAAGTCTTCGCTTGCCAATCGTTTCATCCAGGCTACCTTCTTCAGATATTGTCTCTGATTTGTTCCTCTATGAGTTCGGGGCAGCTCTCAAGATTCACCACTATCTATCTGATGGACCGCTCTCAAAGTTTATCTTTGAGCGCATGATGGTGAAAATTGCTCGGCGCTGTGGTCATAACGCACATGCAGCAAATCCTGGGAACCCCGGTCACGATATCACAATTGATGAGATACGATTTTCCTTAAAGACAGAAGGTAATGCTATTACAAAGCCAGATGATCTCTACATCTCTAAATATATGGAACTGGGGAGAGGAAAATGGGTAGATGAAGAGGACTTGAAAGGTCTCCGTGATCAATTTCTCCGTCATTTATTAAGGTATGAGAGGATTCTCTCTCTTCGGTTCGGTCAAGGGAAATCTACAAATCCGATGCGTTGGTTCTATGAGCTTGTGGAGATTCCCAAGAGCCTGCTAGAGCAGTCAGCTTATGGGGAAATTGAGATGAGGCATAACAGTACGCAGAGCCCAAAACCCGGTTACTGTGTTGTGAAGGATCAGAATGGCAATATTTTATATGCGCTTTACTTTGATGGCGGAGGGGAAAGAAAGCTCCAGATCAAGGGGTTGAAGAAACAGTTCTGTACTGTTCATGCTCGATGGTCATTTTCCATTGACATCTAGTTATTTCAATCAATTTGACTTTTGCCGCGCTTTTTTCGTTTGCCATATTGTTGCCACGATTCGTCAGGTGCGTAGTCGCCTAAAATGTCCTCGGGCAAAAGCCAAAAGAACGGTCGTTGTCTACTGTTATCAACCTTGAGCATACGCTTTTTTAACTCAGGTCGAGCATTGAGAATTTGGACGATCCGCTGGCGTGAAACCCCATGCTTTTCTGCCAACTGTTTCAATGTCAGATATGCCATAGCTGCTTATCCTAAAAGCAGGCTTGCGTGATTGAAATCCATGCGAACAATGAAGGATTTATCACAATGTGTGTCTCTTAAGAAATGATCGACAGCATTACTTACACTTGAACTATTTATATTCAGGTCATCCATTAACTTCCCCATAAACATCGGCATACCGAGCCGCTTCCGTTTTGTCTCTCCTTTAAGTAATTGCTGCTTCCGCAGCGGTTCATCACGCGGCACCCCAAGGTGTTTCCCGAACTTATGCACTAAAAAGCTAGAGCAAAGGAATACGGTATGCTTTCCTTACTTCTCCCGCCGGTGACCCATGGCCTGATATATCCGCGAAAATTTTTCCGCTCTCAGTGTTTCGCCGAAGAGATCCAGCTGCATCATGTTGTCCTCTTCCAACTTGAGAAGGATCGCGCCGGTAGCACGGTATTCTTCACCGGATCTGAACAGCTGTGCAGTATGACATCATCCAAGAAAAATTATTGTCTCTTCTGTATCCTTATTCGGCCAACCTCATGCAGATGTATGAGGTCTCCCCGTGCGTGAATCGAGCAACACTCGTTATTCTGAAAACCCGCATCGTCGCGGTCGATGGTGTATCAACACAAACAGAAGTCTACCAGCTTAGGGACATAGACAGATAGAAGTGGCTTCACGAGTTAGAAGTCATAGGAGTGGTCCTGGAGTGACAAGCGCGGGAAGAAAAAAAGAGCCCTGGAGTTTTCCAGAGCTGCTCAAGGTTATTGCAAAGAACTTTCTGAACGTGGCGCGACATTGCTCCCGCTTGGGAGGTTGGTAAAGAGCCGCCCCAGTCTCACGGTCGCCTCAAACTGGACGCTCGGTTTCAGCTTCTTCATGGCGTGGGTGAAGACATTGAGCGTCTCCCACGGTGTGCAAGGATCCACCCGTTCCAGGTACGGCGTCGCGATATCGTGAAAGAGCCTAACGGGGACGATCTTGCGCGCGAACGCTTCATAGATGCGCTCGCGCGCTGCTCCTGGGCTCCAGACGTGGTGTTGCAACGCCGCTATGTGTTGCTGGTACTGCCCATACCCGATCTCATACCGTCGCACCGCTTTGGTGATTTCCTCTAGGAGATCAAGCTTGGCGGTGTGTTTGCGTTTCAAGGCGATCAGGTCTCCGTGAAAAGCAAGGTTGTCACAGACCAAGACTCGCAAACCGATAGCGAGCTGCAAACAGAAGCTCTTATCGTTGCTTGTGCGGAGTCCAATGGCTGCGTAGTATTCGGCCGTTTCTCCCCAGTTGAGGTCTAGCACGCCAAACAATATGTTTCCTTCACGCTGTACGGCATATTGCTCTTTTCTTATCGTCAGGCCTCTGGTAGAAAGAACTTTTCCTAGAGTGTCTACTAAGACGCTATGTGGAATGGGACGCCAGCTCTTGGTAGGGGAGGGCGTTCCAATCTGCACCAGATCTGTTTTCTCAATCCGTGTCGCGCCTCTGTGGGCGATTAACGTTCCTCTCATTTCGTTTTCCATCATTTTTCTCCCTTTGTTCTTTCAGCCATGTGTCAATCTGCATGCCGTACAGTTCCCACTCGTCGGCGAACGTGGCAATGAAGTCACGCTTGAAATACTGGTGGTGCTTGAAGGCTTGGGAATGTACGCTCCAGCGGGCAAATGGTTCTCCGGCCAGCCACCCTTTGCGGGGCGGAGACTCGCGGAGATAATCCACAAGAATGGCCAGCGCGAGGTCTGCCGGGCCACTGCCTTCGTAGCCCCAGTTGAATCCAGCGGGACTATGAAAGGGAATGTGCCGTACCGGTCTTACGCGCTTTCTCTTCCGGATGTCGATGACAAGCACGGACACCTCAACGCTCTCCGTCGTGCGCTTGCCGTGATAAATCTTGCTCATAACTTCTCCTGTCAGTCTTTCAGGTCCCACACCGGCTTTCCCTTGGGGTGGTGAGCAACGAGCGTGTCAAAAGATTCGTTCGCTTGGAGTCCCACGCGTCGCAAGAGAAGCTGGGCAAGAAGCGTGGCCTTTGCTTCTGCATCGTCCAATTCACGGCCGCCCGCGCCGAGGGCCCCCTGGGCAACTTGCTCTGCTTTTCTTGCCTGGCGTATAGGATCCCATAAGAAGGCCAGCACGGGTTCTTTCTGAAAGAAACCGGATACCAGCGACCATTCGGCGGACTGCTCTTCAAGGAACTGTCTGAGGAGCGTGGTATAGACCTCTTTGGCAGCTTGGGCGGAAGGCATAACCCAGACATTGCCTTCAAAGAGAGCGGGGGGAGGGTGATGTTTCTTCCGTTGTCTCTTTTTCATTGCGGTCTCCTTAGTCTTCTTCTTTTTTTGTACGGTGCGTATGAGGTGAGGCTGGTTCATTTTTTCTTTTCCGTCTGATCACGAAGGAGAGCGTGCGGAGTTGTTCATTCTTGCTCTCCGGTGGGTCCATCGTCCTCGATCTCCTCTCCAACGAAGAGGGCCAGGGGTATGAGATCTTCCGCGTAATAGGTGTGACAGTATGTACAGAGGTGGCTGTCCGGTGTGACACCAAGGAGCAACAGGACCTTGAGAAATCCGCCGCACGTGGGGCAGTGCTGTACTGGAGGTGCTGTAATGCTGTGTTTCCTCACGTGTCCCAATAGCCATCATCGACAAATGACACATAGCGGTTGTCGCCAAAGATAATGTGGTCGAGGACACGTACCCCCATCAGTTCTCCGATCTCGCGCAAGCGTGTGGTAATTTGGAGATCTTCCGCTGAAAGACAAGGACCACCTGACCGTTGGGTGTACAGCAGGAAGATAA